>NZ_RZSV01000190.1:0-11448 GCF_004023205.1 Mesorhizobium sp. M1A.F.Ca.IN.020.03.2.1
CCGCGCTCAACCGTGGCGGCGGCGAGCCTTTCGTGAGGCTCTATCTGCAATATGCGCTGGCGCTGAAGCCGGACAGCGACGCCGCCCTCGTGCAGCTCGCCGCCGTCGCCGAGCAGCTGAAGGACGGCGAAGGCGCGATCGCGCTCTATCGGCGCATTCCGGCCTCCTCGCCATTGAAGGAGCTTTCTGAGCTGCAGCTTGGCCTGAACCTTGCCGATATCGACCGTCACGACGAAGCCATCGCGCATCTCAAGGGCTATGTCGATGCGCACCCGACCGACATGCGCGGCTACCTGGCGCTTGGCGGCGTCTACTCCTCCAAGGAGGACTACCGTTCGGCTGCCAATCTCTACGACAAGGCGGTCGAACAGCTGAAGACGCCGACTGCCGCCAACTGGAACATCTTCTACCAGCGCGGCATCGCCTATGAGCGGTTGAAGGAATGGCCGAAGGCCGAGCCCAATTTCCGCAAGGCGCTGGAGCTGCAGCCCGACCAGCCGCAGGTTCTGAACTATCTCGGCTATTCCTGGGTCGACATGAACACGAACCTCAAGGAAGGCCTGGCGATGATCCAGAAGGCCGTGGATCTCAGGCCAAGCGACGGCTACATCGTCGACTCGCTTGGCTGGGCCTATTACCGCCTCGGCCGCTTCGACGACGCCGTGCGCGAAATGGAGCGCGCCGTGTCGCTGAAGCCCGAGGATCCGGTTCTCAACGACCATCTGGGCGACGCCTATTGGCGCGTCGGCCGCAAGCTGGAAGCGACCTTCCAGTGGACCCAGGCACGCGACCTGAAGCCGGACCCGGATGTGCTCGCCACCTTGCAGCAGAAGCTGCTGAAGGGCCTGCCGCCGATCGAGTCCAACACGGCGCAGGAAACGCCGAAGGTGAAACCGGTCCCGCCCGCGGCGCCGAAGGGCTGAGGCGCACATTTCTGCAGTTTGGCGGGGCCCTTGGGAGCCCCGCAACGTTTTCAAAACATCTTGCGGTAGACGACGAACCCCGAGCGCTCGCCGATCCTGTCATAGAGCTGCATGGCGGTGTGGTTGGTCTCATGCGTCAGCCAGTAGACGCGACCCGAGCCCGCGGCTTTGGCGCGCTCGTAAACGCCTTCGATCAGCGCCCGGCCGACGCCGTGGCCGCGCGCGGCTTGTGAGGTGAAGAGATCCTGCAGATAGCAGTTCGGGGCGATCGCCGTGGTCGAGCGGTGGTAGAGATAATGGACGAGGCCGAGAAGCTTGCCGTCGCGCTCGGCCACCAGAGCATGCACCGGCTCGTAAGCGTCGAAAAAGCGCGACCAGGTCATCTGGGTGATCTCGCCGGCAAGCGCGGTCTCGCCCGAGCGGCCGTAGAATTCGTTGTAGCCGTCCCAGAGCGGCAGCCACTGCTCGTAATCCTGCTGGGTGACGGGGCGGACGGTGAGTTGACCGAGCATGGCGGGAACCTTTGTCGTTGCGGCTCGCCGAAGCAAACGGCCCGCGTGATCGGCCGGCAATGGGCCACCCGCCGGCAAAGCTTCAACCTCTCCTCGATGCGGCGCCCTGCCTTGACGCTTGCCGGCCCGGCAACTAGGGAAAGCCCACTCCCAGCGCATTCCGAGGCCGCCGTGACCGTCGAGATCCCTGCCCACATGCATCCCAGCCGCTCCTTCCAGGGGCTGATCCTGACCTTGCACAACTACTGGGCAGCTTACGGCTGCGTCATCCTGCAGCCCTACGACATGGAAGTCGGCGCCGGCACCTTCCACCCCGCCACCACCTTGCGCGCGCTCGGCCCGTTGCGCTGGAACGCGGCTTACGTGCAGCCGTCGCGCCGGCCGAAGGACGGCCGCTACGGCGAGAACCCGAACCGGCTGCAGCATTACTATCAATATCAGGTGATCCTGAAGCCGAACCCGCCGAACCTGCAGGAACTCTATCTCGGCTCGCTGGAAGCCATCGGCGTCGATCCGCTGCTGCATGACATCCGCTTCGTCGAGGACGATTGGGAAAGCCCGACGCTGGGTGCCTGGGGCCTCGGCTGGGAGTGCTGGTGCGACGGCATGGAAGTGTCGCAGTTCACCTATTTCCAGCAGGTCTGCGGCATCGAATGCGCGCCGGTGGCGGGCGAGCTCACCTATGGGCTCGAGCGCCTCGCCATGTATGTGCAGGGCGTCGACAATGTCTATGACTTGAATTTCAACGGCCGCGAGGGGCCTGAGAAGGTCACCTATGGCGACGTGTTCCTGCAGGCCGAGCAGGAATATTCGCGCCACAATTTCGAATTCGCCAACACGGCGATGCTGCTTCGGCATTTCGAGGACGCCGAAGCCGAGTGCAAGGCGCTGCTCGCCGCCGGCGCGCCGGCGTCGAACGACAATTCGTCGATGCACCGTCTGGTTTTCCCCGCCTATGACCAGTGCATCAAGGCCGGCCACGTCTTCAATCTGCTTGACGCCCGCGGCGTGATTTCCGTGACCGAGCGCCAGAGCTACATTCTGCGCGTGCGCAACCTTGCCAAGGCTTGCGGAGAGGCGTTCCTGCAGACGCGCGCGGGCGGCCTGGCGACTTAGCCCAAAGTCACGCTGGCGATCTCGGCGGCGGCTGCCATCGGCAACGTGATCTGGACTGTCGCGGCATCGATCGTCCGCAGTGCCTGTCGCACGCCCGGCATCGAGAATGTGCCATGCATCTGGGCGGCGAAGCAGGCGCTCAGTGCCAGGATCTGCAGGATTCTCGATGCCGTCTTCATGGTCGTTCAGCCAATAGTTCTCCGTCTGAGCGTTGGTCGCTTCAGCACTGTGTTTGGTTCATGGGGTGTCTGTTCTTATGACGGGTGGGCTCGTGTCGTCCCGACAAAGAACTGAAAATTTCCTGAAATAGCTCGAACTGCCGACCGGCAGGCAGGGTGACAGGCGCGAGCCGAGTTGCTATGCGCCCTCTACCTCCCCCTTGATGGGGGAGGTCGCCGCGAAGCGGCGGGTGGGGGTGACGGGCGCTTCCCTATGCCAAAACTTGTTCGGTTCAAGCTGCAGTCCGCACGAAGGCTGCGCGCGGCAATGACCGAGGAGGAACGCAGGCTGTGGCGGCACCTCTGGCGTATTCCGGTCGAAGGAACGCACTTTCGTCGACAAGCGTCGGTTGGCGGTTACTATCCTGACTTTATCTCCCATCGGCTGAAGCTGATCATCGAGGTGGATGGCTTCCAACATGGCTTTGATGGCCAGCAGTGCCATGATGCAGTCCCAACGAGATGGTTTGAGAGCTAGGGCTATCGCGTCGTCCGCTTCTGGAACCACGAGATAAAAAACGAACTGGATTCCGTTCTCGATACAATCTATGCGGCTGTGGAAGAACGAAAATCACACCTTGGTCTGCGCGATGGTGCCGAAGGTGCTGGCGGCTGAAACGCCGCCACCCCACCCCGGCGCTGCGCGCCGACCCTCCCCATCAAGGGGAGGGTAAGGAGCTAACTGATGCCTGACCTCCTCCTAGAACTCCGCTCGGAAGAAATCCCCGCGCGCATGCAGCGCAAGGCGGCCGGCGATCTTCGCAAGATGCTGACCGACGGCTTGATCGAGGCGGGTCTGACCTATGAGGCGGCGCGCGAATACTGGACGCCGCGACGCCTGGCGCTGGACGTGCGCGGGCTGACGGCGCGCTCGAAGGACATTCGCGAGGAGATCAAGGGCCCCTCGACCACCGCGCCCGACCAGGCGGTGCAGGGTTTTCTGCGCAAGGCCGGCCTTTCGTCGATCGCCGAGGCGCATGTCCATTCCGATCCCAAGAAGGGCGACTTCTACGTCGCCCACATCTCGAAGCCGGGCAGGGCGGCGGAAGAGATCATCGCCGAGCTGGTGCCGGGCATCATCAAGAACTTTCCCTGGCCGAAATCGATGCGTTGGGGCGCGGCCTCGGCCAAGCCCGGCTCGCTGCGCTGGGTGCGGCCGCTGCAATCGATCGTCTGCACCTTCGGCCCGGAGACCGAGGAGCCGGTGGTGGTCGATTTCGAGATCGACGGCATCCGCTCCGGCAACGTCACCTACGGCCACCGCTTCCATGCACCGGGCACGATCACCGTGCGCCGCTTCGACGACTATGTGGCGAAGCTCGAAACGGCCAAGGTCGTGCTTGATGCCGACCGGCGCAAGGAGATCATCCTGGCCGATGCCCGCAATGTCGCCTTCGCCAACGGCCTCGATCTCGTCGAGGACGAGGGCCTGCTGGAAGAGGTCTCCGGCCTGGTCGAGTGGCCGGTCGTGCTGATGGGCGAGTTCGAGCAGGATTTTCTCACCATCCCGGCCGAGGTCATTCGCCTAACCATTCGCGCCAATCAGAAATGCTTCGTGACGTCGCGCCCAACCTCCCCGCTAGAGGGGGAGATGTCGGCGAAGCCGACAGAGGGGGGTGCCGTCCCGCCGTTCTCTCAGCGCGAGGCACTCCCCTCTGCCCTGCCGGGCATCTCCCCCTCAGGGGGGGAGATTGGCCAATCGCCACTCTCCGATCGCTTCATCCTGGTTGCCAATATCGAAGCGAAGGACGGCGGCAAAGAGATCGCCTACGGCAATGGCAAGGTGGTGCGGGCGCGTCTCTCAGACGCCCTCTATTTCTGGAAGACCGACCAGGGCGATCTGCCCGACCTCGGCACGCTGCAAGAGTCGGCGGCGAAGTTCGAGCTGGATCTAAAGAAGCCGCTCGACCAGCGCATGGCGCGCCTTGACCATCTCAATGTGACCTTCCATGCCAAGCTTGGCACACAAGGGCAGCGCGTGGCGCGCATCAAGCGCTTGGCCGAGGAATTGGCGCCGACGGTGGCGAAGTCGATCTCCCCCCTTGAGGGGGAGATGGCCGGCAGGCCAGAGGGGGTTGCTTCGGCTGGTGCGACGCATTCTGGCATTTCGAAGAGGGAAGAGGTTGGCACTCCACGCGAGACGACTCCCTCTGTCGCCTCTGGCGACATCTCCCCCTCGAGGGGGGAGATTACCGCGCTCGTCGCCCGCGCCGCGGTGCTCGCCAAGGCCGACCTGCAGACCGAGGTGGTAGGCGAGTTCCCGGAATTGCAGGGCGCCATGGGCTGCAAATATGCGCTGCTCCAGGGCGAGCATCCGTCGGTGGCCGCGGCCGCCGAGGAGCACTACAAGCCGCAAGGCCCGTCCGACCGGGTGCCGACCGACCCGGTGTCGGTTGCTGTCGCGCTGGCCGACAAGCTCGACACGCTGACAGGCTTCTGGGCGATCGATGAAAAGCCGACAGGCAGCAAGGATCCGTTCGCGCTCAGAAGAGCTGCACTCGGCGTGGTCCGGATCCTGATCGAGAACCGCATTCGCCTCGGACTGACATCGGTCTTCGCCAACGCCTTTGCGAGCTTCGCCAGCGATGCCGCACAAATTTCGGATCTCCTCGGCTTCTTCCATGACCGCCTCAAGGTATATCTCCGCGAAAGCGGTGCACGATACGATCTTATCGACGCCGTCATCACGCCGCAGTCCGACGACCTTCTGCAGATCGTTCGCCGCGTCGAGGCGCTGGGCAAGTTCCTCGACACGGAGGATGGCAAGAACCTGCTTGCCGGTACCAAGCGCGCCGCCAACATCCTGGCTGCCGAGGAGAAGAAGAAAACACGGGTCGCCGAGATTGTTGAGCCGGCGCTGTTCCGCGAGGATGCGGAAAAGAAGCTGTCGGCCGCGGTGAATCAGGCCGAGAAGGAAGCCGGCCAAGCGATTCAAAACGAAGATTTTTCCGCCGCCATGCTGACGCTTAGCGTCTTGCGTGAACCAGTTGATTCATTCTTTGAAGGGGTTCTCGTGAATGATGAGGACCAGGCCGTGCGCGCCAACCGCCTGGCGCTGCTTGCCCGCATCCGCGCCGCCACCGACCAGGTCGCCGATTTTTCAAAAATCGTCGGCTGACAGCCAGAATGCCGGTCGGAAGCTGCATGCTCCGTAAGGCGCGGGAGGCCGTCGCGCCTACATCGCCTTGCTGAAGCGCGGCGGCGTCGGGGCAGCTTCCGGTTGGACTTCCGGTTGGGTCTCGCCGTCAGACGCGGTTGCCGTCGTGGCGGGGTTGTTCTCGGAAGCGTTGGTATCGCCGTTGGCGGCAGCCTGAGCCGTGCCGTTGGGGGGCGTGGCCGCAGCCGTGCCGTTGGGAGGCGTGCCGGCGGGCGCGGTGCCGTTTGCAGGTGTCGCGGCCTCCTTGGCCGGGGCAGTCGCCGCGGGCGTCGCCGAGGCGCCGCCGACGATGCCGCCGCGAATGATCGTCGGCGTTTGCGCGTGCCTCTGTCCGGATTTCTCCGGGATCGCGGCCACTTTCTCATCGGTGACGGCTGGCACCGGCTCGCCGAGCGCCACAACTGACGGTGTAGCCTTGCCGGGCTCGATCGCGGCCAGCCTGACAATGGATGGCGTCGAGGTCGCCGCGCCGAGCACGACGATGGACGAAGCCTGTGCCAAGCCGCTCGTCGCCAGCAGACCGATAACGACCGCTCCTAGAGCAATTCCAGGAAAGGGACGTAACAGCTTTCCGTTCGCAATTGCATCAAAGCAAGACATACGCATCACGACAACTCTCCGCCCACCAACCGGAAATCCGCACCCTAGCGTCGGCGAATTGATGCCGGCTTGCGCGGAAACTTAACATTTTAGGGATTGATAAATCGCCAATGCGCGCCCTTGCCCCTGCTGCCATGCCGTATTACGGGACCGGCATGTTCAGGATCGGTGGTGAATTTGGCTGAGATACTTGGCGTCGGCGAGGCGATGGAAAGGGCGCTGGCGCTGCTCGAAGGCGGCGATGTTGTCGCCATCCCGACCGAGACCGTTTACGGACTGGCAGGTGACGCCACGAATGGGGCTGCCGTGGCGCGTATCTTCGAGGTCAAGGGTCGCCCGAGCTTCAACCCGCTGATCGCCCATGTCGCCGACCTCGCCATGGCAAACCGCATTGCTACATTCGATCCATTGTCAACAAAGCTGGCGGAAGCTTTCTGGCCCGGTCCGCTGACGCTGGTGTTGCCGCAGCCCGCGGAAAACGGCATCCATCCGCTCGTCACAGCCGGGCTTGACACGATCGCGCTGCGCATGCCGAGAGGCTTAGGCGGCGAGCTGATCGCGAGATTGGGCCGGCCGCTCGCGGCGCCCAGCGCCAATTCCTCCGGCAGGATCAGCGCCACGACGGCCGAGGCCGTGGCGGCTGATCTCGGCGAGAAGATCAAGCTGGTGGTCGACGGCGGCGCGACGCCCGTCGGCCTGGAATCGACGATCGTCAAGATCGAGGACGGCAAGCTGCGTCTGCTACGACCCGGCGGCATCGCTGCCCGGGACATTGAAGCGGTCGCCGGAATTGAGGTGATCCGCGGCGCTACCGGAATCCAGGCGCCCGGCATGCTCGCCTCGCATTACGCGCCGCGCGCATCGATGCGGCTCAACGTCGGCAAGCTCACGAGCGGCGAGGCGCTGCTCGCCTTCGGCCGCGCTCGCGCTGAAGGCTGGCAGGATGCCGTGGCGCTGCGCAATCTTTCCGAGGCGGGGAATCTGCGGGAGGCCGCCGCCAATCTGTTCGCCTATATGCAGGCGCTCGACCGCAGCGGCGCGCCCACTATCGCCGTCGAGCCGATCCCGGCCGACGGCTTGGGCGAGGCGATCAACGACCGGCTCGCGCGCGCCGCCGCCCCGCGTGACAAGATCGACTGAGCCTATCTCTTTGTTTTGAACGCAATTCCGGACGGAAAACCGCTTCACACTTTTCCTGGAATTGCTCTAGGTTTGGGCGCATGAACGACCAGCCCTTCGACCTCGATCCTGCCCTCATCGACCGCTTCGCTGCCATCGTCGGCGACAGATACGCGCTGCGTGATCAGGCTGACATCGCGCCATACATCACCGAACGGCGCGGCCTCTGGCATGGCCGGACACCGCTGGTGCTGAGGCCAGGCAGCGTCGAGGAAGTGAGCCGCATCATGCGGCTCGCTACCGAGACCGGCACGCCGGTCGTGCCGCAGAGCGGCAACACCGGGCTGGTCGGCGCCCAAGTGCCGGACAAGTCCGGCCGCGACATCGTGCTCTCGCTGTCGCGGCTGAACCGCATCCGCGAAATCGATGTCCTGTCGAACACCATCACCGCCGAGGCCGGCGTCATCCTGCAGACGCTCCAGGAAGCGGCCGACGCTGCCGACCGGCTGTTCCCGCTGTCGCTTGCAGCCCAAGGCTCCTGCCAGATCGGCGGCAATCTCTCTTCCAATGCCGGGGGCACCGGCGTGCTTGCCTATGGCAATGCGCGCGAGCTTTGCCTCGGCGTCGAAGTGGTGCTGCCGACCGGCGAAGTGTTCGACGATCTGCGCAAGCTGAAGAAGGACAACACCGGCTACGATCTGAAAAACCTCTTCGTCGGCGCCGAGGGCACCCTCGGCGTCATCACCGCCGCGGTGCTGAAGCTCTTTCCGAAGCCGAAGGGCAGGGAGGTTGCCTTCGCCGGCCTGTCGTCGCCCCAGGCAGCGCTCTCGCTGTTCAGCTTGGCGATGGATCGCGCCGGTGCTTCGCTCACGGCTTTCGAGCTGATCGCCAAACGGCCTTACGACTTCACGCTTAAGCATGGGCAAGGGATCACCCGACCGCTGGCGGATGACTGGCCGTGGTATGCCCTGATGCAGGTCTCTTCAGGTCGCTCGGAAGAAGATGGCAAGGCGCTGATCGAGGAGATTCTTTCGGCCGGCCTCGAGCAGGGCATCGTCGGCGATGCGGTGGTGTCGGCAAGTCTTGCCCAGGGCGACGCCTTCTGGAATTTCCGCGAGACGCTGCCCGAATGCCAGAAGCCGGAGGGCGCCTCGATCAAGCACGACATCTCGGTGCCGATCGCCTCGATCCCGGAGTTCATCGAAAAGGCGGCAGGCGTGGTCCAGACTGTCTGTCCCGGCGCCCGCGTCGTCTGCTTCGGCCACATGGGCGACGGCAATCTTCACTACAACATCTCTCGCCCGCTGGATTGGCAGGACGACCCGTTCCTTGAGCTCTACCACCCGATGAACAAGGCCGTGCACGATGTCGTGCGTTCCTTCCACGGCTCGATCTCGGCCGAGCACGGCATCGGCCAATTGAAGCGCGACGAGCTGATCGCCACGGCCCCGCCAATGGCGATCGATCTGATGCGCCGGGTGAAGGCGGCCTTCGACCCGGCCGGCATCATGAATCCCGGTAAGGTTATCTAATTCTTCCAACATCTTGTGGCTGGTCGCATTCCGATAACCATCGGCTCCGATCAGCAAAATTTAACTGACTTTCTTAAGCGCGGCGGTAAGAAGCGAGCGCTAATGTTTCCCGCATAACGAGGCCGGAAAAACCGGCCCGGAGAGAACCGGAAAACGGCCCTCAGGAGAAACAGGAAGGCATTCGAATGAACACTGGACTGAAGCCAGTCTGGGCGGGGCGCAACATGCGTCTCGACCCGTTTCGCCTGCCGCAGATGGTAAGCTATGCCACGCGCGACGACTATGGCGATGTAACCTTCACCATCGACCCGCGCGGCGCCGTCATTCGCCGCACGCTGGAGATGAGCGGCGTGCCGGCGATCATCGCGCTGCCCGCCAATGCCTTCCGTGGTGTCGCCGCCCGCGCCATGGAGGATCCGGACGGCAATGTCACCGTGACTTTGGAACTTCTGCACAATGATCCGATGCTGTCGGTGCCGCTTTTGGTCGCCGACGATCTCGACGACGTCGCCGCCGACTGGCGCGCCTGGGCCGACGCTTATCGCCTGCCGATGCTTCTGATCGAGGCCGACGGCGTCGCCCGCACGCTGGAGGAATCGCTGGGCGCCGCAATCAAAGCGCTGCCGCCGCAGGAACGCCGCCAGGGCCGTGTCTCCAACATGCGCCGCCCGCGCTTCCTCGCCCGCCGCAGGACCGGCAATCTCGGCCTGCGTCTCGTCGTCGGCGGTGAGGAGATTATCGCGCGCGAATAGCAGCGACCCTTCCCTTCTCCCCCCTGTGGGAGAAGGTGTCGCCGAAGGCGACGGATGAGGGGTTCTCCAGGAAACGCCGAGCTCTCACTCCGCTGAAACACCCTCAACCGTCTCGGCACTGCGCGCCGATCCACCCTCCCACGACAAGGGGAGAAGGAGAGGCGCTACACCAGCGGCTTCAGCACCACCCAAAACGCCCCGCCGATCAGCCCCAGAAAAATCAGCCAGCCGACCTGGTTGTTCGACTTGAACAGCTTCAGGCACTGATCGGGATCGTTGATGTCGAGCCGGATGATCTGGCGCGCCATATGCGCGCCGGCGGCAATCAGCCCGGCCAGCGCCGGCATCGGCACTTGAGCCGAGGCAAAGGCGATGGCGAAGCAGGCAAGCGTGCCGCCATAGAGCCCGGTGAGCCAGGTCTTCGTGTTGTCGCCGAACAGGCGTGCCGTCGAGCGCACGCCGACGATGGCGTCGTCTTCCTTGTCCTGATGCGCGTAGATCGTGTCGTAGCCGATCACCCACAGGATCGAGCCGATATAGAGCATGATGGCGGGGCCATCGAGATCGCCGAACTCGACCGCCCAGCCCATCAGCGCGCCCCAGGAGAAGGCGAGCCCGAGCACGAATTGCGGCCAATTGGTGATGCGCTTCATGAACGGGTAGATCGCGACAATGGCCAGCGAGGCGATGCCGAGCGGAATGGCGAAGCTGTTGAACTGCAAAAGCACTGCGAGCCCGACCAGCGCCTGGATGATCAGAAACGCCCAGGCCTGGCGGCGCTTCACCTTGCCGGCCGGCAGCGGCCGCGAGCGGGTGCGCTCGACCTGGTTGTCGATGTCTTCGTCGACGATGTCGTTGTAGGTGCAGCCGGCGCCACGCATGGCGACGGCGCCGATGAAAAACAGGAACAGGTACCAGGGCGCGGGCAACAGCGTCAGCAGCGGATCCGTCGGCCGCGGATAGGCGCTGGCCGCAAGAGCCGCCGACCACCAGCAGGGCCACAAGAGCAGCTGCCAGCCGATCGGCCGGTCCCAGCGCGCAAGCTGCGCATAGGGCCACAGCCAGCGCGGCAGCACCCGGTAAACCCAATGGCCGCTCGGCGCGTCCGCGACGCGGCCCTGGGCTGCTTTCGACTGGATGGTTTCCATCGTGCTGGAGTGGCAGCAGCGATGGGCGCCGTCAAGCAGCCGCGTTGTCGCTCAGGCAGTGAAAACATCGTGACTGGCGAACCATGCTTTCGCTGTCTCGATGAAGGCGAGTGCCGCCTTCGATAGGCGCAGGCGCGCGTCGCGGGCGAGAACAATGCGCTGCATGGGAAGCACATCAAGCCCGGCCAGAAGTTGCGCGAGGACTGGTTCCCTGTCGTTTTCCGGAGCTGAGTCGACTTTGGATTGGGCCGGGCGGGATCGGTTTCCCATCGGCAAATTGCCTCATTGCGTCTTGATGTGGGCAATCTTCCCGTGTGCAATCGCCCCCCGAAACGCCAAGATGCCTTGACCCGTCGCCCTTGGACCAATAG
>NZ_RZSV01000191.1:0-11396 GCF_004023205.1 Mesorhizobium sp. M1A.F.Ca.IN.020.03.2.1
GCCGCTGCTGTGTTTCGGCCTGTTTGCGTTCGCTGATATCGACCAGCATGTTGATGCCGCCGATGATCTTGCCATCTTCATCGCGCAGCGGCGTCGGATACGGGATGAAGGGAATGCGCACGCCGTCCGGGCGCTCGGCGACGGCTTCAGCGTTGCGTATCGGACGCCCCTCCTTCAGGGCGACCGCCATCGGGCACTGGTCGTGAGGAAGCGGGCTTCCGTCCGGCCAGAACAGTTTCCACGTCACGCACCACTTATCCTTGCCGATCTGCGGAACGCGCCCGGAAAGCTCGACGGCCGCCTCGTTGAAAAAGGTTATCGTGCCGTCGGCATCCGTCGTGTAGATCGCCGCCGGAATTGCCGCCAGCAGGTCGCGCAGCTGACGCTCGCTCGCCCGCAGCTTGGCTTCAGCCATCTTTTGGTCGGTGATGTCGCGCGCAATCTTCGAGGCGCCGATGATGAGGCCCTGGCTGTTGCGGATCGGCGAAATCGTCAGGGAAATATCGACGAGACTGCCGTCCTTGCGGCGACGCACCGTTTCGAAGTGATCGACGTTTTCGCCGCTGCTGATGCGCCTGATGATCTCCGGCTCCTCGCCCAGCCGGTCATCAGGGATGATCATCGTGATGTGCCTGCCGATCGCCTCGTCGGCCGTGAAGCCGAACAGCCGCTCCGCGCTGGCATTCCATGAGGCGATAATGCCGTTGAGGTCCTTGCTGATGATCGCGTCGTGAGAGGATTCGACAATGGCCACGAGCTGATTTGCCGCGCGTTCCGTCGTCTGGCGGGCGGTCTCGAGCCGTACGCGGTCGACCGCGAAGCCGAGTTGTCCGGCCACTGTCAGCGCAAAACGAAGCTCGGACTCCACGAAATCGTGCGGATGATCGTAATAGGACATGAACTTGCCGAGCAGCTGACCGCGCACCGAGATCGGAATGAAAGCCAGCGCTGCAATGCCTTCGTCCCGCACAGCCGCCTTGAGGTCGTCCGGCAATCCGCTTTGCTCGACGTCGGCAATAGCGATCGGTTCGGGATCGCGTGTGTCGCGCGACCAGGGGGAATGGCCTTCGACGGCCGTTCTGTAAGCTTGCGACAGGCCTCGCGAGGCGGCAAATCTGAGGAAGCCGGTGTTGTCGAAGAAGAGTATGGAGGCCCGGTCCGCACCCAATGCGCGAATGATGGTGCTGAGGGCTATCTCGTGAACCTCGCCGAGATTCGCCGCGCGCTGAAGGCTGTCCGTGAATTCGTAAAGCGCCGCCTGCTGCTCCAGATGCCGGACGAGCGCGGCCTCGGCCTTCTTGCGGGCGGTGATATCCTGCTGGACGCGCACCGCATACAAGAAGCGGCCTTCGGAGTCCCTTACGCTCGAGGACGTGACCGCGACCCAGACTCTTGCCCCGTCCTTGCGGATGAAGCGCTTTTCGTGCCGGTAGCTGTCGATCTCGCCTCGCACCTGACGCTCGAACTGACGCAGGTCCGCATCGACATTCTCCGCCAGAGTGGCATCGAACACCGACCTGCCGACAAGTTCATCGGCGGAATAGCCGAGCAGGTCGGCCAGGTAGCCGTTGACGCGCCCGAGTTCGCCCTTCGCGTTGACTTCAGCGATGCCAATCGCCGCATGCTGGTAAGTTGCAGCGAGCCGCTGCTCCTGTTGCCCAATGATCTCATCGCTCAGACGCCGGTCCGTGACGTCATGGAAACAGTTGATGGCTCCGACGACCCGACCGTCCTCGTCTTCGATCGGTTCGATGTGGACCATCACCCATATCGCCGTGCCGTCCGGCCGCTCGAGCTTTCCTTCAACCCCCCTGACGGGAATGCCGGTTCGCAGCACCGCGGCCATCGGGGTTTGGGCGCGCGCGATCTGCCGTCCATCGAGATAGAGCCTGTGGGATCCGCAATAGAGTTCGCTGTCCGAGCCAAGCAAGGGCGTTCGCCCCCACAAATCGGCAGCGCGCTTGTTGAACCAAAGCAATCGGCCTTGCGCGTCGCAAGCGTAGATCGCAATGGGCAGCGTCTCGATGAAGTCAGGCGGGATTTGCAGGGTGAGCGCGTCCTGCGGGGTACGGATAAACCCCTCGGTTCCTTGAAGGCTTTCGATGCGCATCTCCCAATCCCGCTCGAGCAACGAAAAGCCAAACGCATCGGATCGCCGAATGTTCCCGTGCGGCCCGACTCTTCGGCACTGAGGCAGCGCCGACATAATGCCGACGACGATTTCGTCTTGCCTGGTGGACCGATTTTCGCACAGAGGCGCAAAGCGTTCGAACGACCGGTCACACTGGCGGGATCCCTCATGCAACCGGGCCGGAAAGAGCTGCATGCGAATCCGGGCCGCCTTGACCTGGCGCATTGCCTTCCGCGCCGGCTCGCACAATAGTCGGGCCGATGTTCGAGGCGATAGCGAGTCACTGGTCGACGCTTATCCTTTTCCTGTCGTTGGCGATGGCGGCGGTCGGCATCGTCCATGCCATCATGACGAAGGAAGACGTGCGCGCCGCCACGGGTTGGGTCGGCGTGATGCTTCTGTCGCCCTTCCTCGGCGCGATCATCTACGCCATCGCTGGCATCAACCGCATCCGCCGCGCGACGATCAGCGCCATGCGGCCCAGCGCCGGTTCGGCGGATGAGGGGCACAATCGCGACGTCGCCGTCGAAGCCTTGATCGAGGCCCAATTCGGCCAGCGCTTCGTCGGATTGAAGACACTGGGCGACAGGGTGGCGCGGCGTCCGCTGACTTCGGGAAACATGATCGCCGTGCTCGAGACCGGCGACGAGGCCTATATGGCGATGTGCCGGGCGATCGACGGCGCGCAAAAGAGCGTGCTTCTCGAAACTTACATCTTCGACAACGACGCCGTCGGACAGATGTTCGCGCAGTCGCTCTCCGCCGCGGTCAAACGCGGCGTTGCCGTGCGCGTGCTGATCGACGCCGTCGGCGTGCGCTATTCGGTACCCAGCATCCTGAAGCAGCTCAGGGAGTCCAACGTCGCCGTCGATCTCTTCAACGGCAACATCGTCATGGGCTTGAGACTTCCTTATGCGAATCTCAGAACCCACAGGAAGGTCCTGGTCATCGACGCGACAGTGGCGTTTACCGGAGGCATGAACATCCGCAAGGGGTTCTCGGCCGAATTCGCCGGTTCCGACAGCTCCAGGGACACGCATTTCGAGGTCACCGGGCCGGTGGTGGCCGACCTGTTCTCGGTCGCCGCCGAGGACTGGCGCTTCGCCAGCAACGAGGCGCTGAAGGGCGACGTCTGGCAGGTCGAGCGAACCGCCCCGCCGCCCGGCCAGCCGATGCTGGTCAGAGCCGTGGCGACAGGACCGGATGCCGCGAACGAAACCAACCACAAGCTGCTGATGGGTGCGTTTTCGGTCGCCCGCAAATCGATCCGCATCATGTCGCCCTATTTCCTGCCGGACCGCGAGCTGATCAGCGCGCTGACCACGGCCGGCGCGCGCGGTGTCGAGATCGACATCGTGGTGCCGGCGGTGAACAACCTTTTCCTCGTCGACCGCGCCATGACGGCACAATTCGACCAGGTGCTGAAGCATTATTGCCGGGTGTGGCGCCACGAGGGCCCCTTCGATCACTCGAAACTTATGGCAATAGACGGCGCGTGGGCTTATGTCGGCTCGTCCAATCTCGACGCCCGGTCGCTCAGGCTGAATTTCGAGATCGACATGGAGGTCCTGGATGCCAACTTCGCCCGGGCGATCGAGGCGCGTATCGACGCGGCGATCGCGTCGGCGAAACCGGTGACACTCGAGATGCTGAGGGCCAGAGCCTTCGTCATTCGTGTCCTCGACCGATTGCTGTGGCTGGGATCGCCCTATCTGTAGGCAAGGAAGACGAGCAGCAGGAACCATGGAGAGAAACGGACGCACCCTCCCCGAAACCGTGCTCCTGTCGATCCGCGGCAGAAAGATGCGGAAAGCGAAAGCCACGGCGCCGAAACGGGTCGGCGGCGCCGAGATGGTGGTCGCCTCCTACAACGTCCACAAATGCATCGGCACCGACCGCAAGTTCGACCCCGAGCGGACCGCGCGCGTCATCCGCGAGATCAGCCCCGATGTGATCGCGCTGCAGGAGGCCGACAACCGCTTCGGCGACCGCGCCGGCCTGCTCGCCCTCAACCGCCTCGAAATCGAAACAGGGCTGGTCCCGGTGCCGATCACCGGAAACGGCAAGGCACATGGCTGGCGCGGCAACGTGCTTCTGTTCAAGCGCGGCACGGTGCGCGACGTGCACCAGATCAAGCTGCCCGGCCTGGAGCCGCGCGGGGCGCTGGTCGCCGAGATCGACCTCGACGAGAACCGGACGCTGCGCGTGATCGCGGCGCATCTCGGCCTGTTGCGCCGCTCGCGCTCGGAACAGGCGCGCGTCGTGCTCGATATCATGAGCAGCGCGGACGAAAGGCCGACGCTCCTGCTTGGCGACCTCAACGAATGGCGGCTGGGCAACCGCTCCGCGCTCAACACGCTGCACAACACGTTCGGCCCCTCGCTGCCCGCTGTGCCCACCTTTCCGTCCGGCCTGCCGGTGCTGGCGCTCGACCGGATCATGGGGAACCGCGACGGCATGGTGTCGGCGGTGGAAGCGCACGACACGCCGCTGTCGCGCGTGGCGTCCGACCACCTGCCGCTCACGGCTTACGTGCATCTATAGGAAGAGTAGCTCACCCTTCCCTGAGCCAGACCAGCATCTCGCCGGGATCGCGGTTGTCCCAGGCGAAGTAAGGAATCGCCTTGAGCGTCGTCTCTTCGGTTTCCGGCGGCTCGGGGCGGTAGAGATCGCCGCCCCAGGTCTTCGCCTCGGCCCGGCTGCCGATCGCCGAAAGCGTGACGATACCGCCGAGCAGGTTCGGCTCTTTGTGCGCTTCCAGCCTGGCCGTGCGCGGCAGCGCAATGCGGTGCAGGCCACCGCCATTGTCGGTTTCCTCGACGCAGTAGAGCAGCGGGCCGCGCGACAGCGCGACGCGGCCGATGTCCTGCCGCACTTCCGGATTGGCGAAGAGGCGCGCCATCGACATTTCGAGGTCGAGCTCGACGCGGTCGCCCTTTTGCCATTCGCGGCGGATCGCGGCATAGCCGTCGACCGTGACCGCATCGAGATCGAGCATGTTGCCGTTCAGCTTCAGCGCCGCGTTGCGGCACCAGGCGGGCACGCGCAGGTAAAGCGTGAATTCAACCGGTGTCTGTGCCTCGATCTCGATCGAGACCGCGCCGTCCCAGGGATAGTTGCTGGTCTGGACCAGGCTGACCGGGCGGCCGGCGATCTCGAAGCGTGCGGTGGAGTCGCCATAGAGATGCACGGCCAGCGCGTCGTCGGCGAGGCCGTAGAAATAGCTGCCGATGGAGGCCACCATGCGGCCGATATTAGGCGGGCAGCAGGGGCAGCGGTGCCATTTCCAGCGGTGGTGGCCGCCGCGGCTTTCCAGCGGGTTCTCGTAGAAGAACAGCGAGCCGTCGAGCGACAGGCCCGAGATCGAGCCGTTGTAGAGCGCCCGCTCCATCATGTCGGCATAGCGGCGGTTCGGGCCCATGCCCAGCATGCGGCTCGCCCAGAACACCAGGCCGACCGAGGCGCAGGTCTCGGCATAGGCGGTTTCGTTGGGCAGGTCGTAGTCGCTGGTGAAACCCTCATTGTGAGCCGACGGCCCGAGGCCGCCGGTGACATAGAGGCTCTTGGTGGTCAGATCGTCCCACAGCCTGTCGAGCGCCGCGCGCAAGCTGTCGTCGCCATATTCGGTGGCAATGTCGGCCATGCCGGAGAAGAGGTACATCGCCCGCACAGCGTGGCCGACGACCTTGTCCTGCTCGCGCACCGGCTTGTGCGACTGATTGTATTCGTAGGTTTTGAAATGATAGGCCTTCGGGTCGGCGCCGCGGGCGCGCGCCTCCTCGTCGAAATAATGCGGCTGCTGGCCGCGCTGGTCGATGAAGTACTTCGCCAGATCCATGTACTTCTTCTCGCCCGTCGCCCGCGCGAGCTTCACCAGCGCCAGCTCGATCTCCTCATGGCCGCAATAGCCCTTTTTCTTGCCGGGCTCCGGGCCGAACATCGAGGCGATGTGGTCGGCGTAGCGGCTCATGATGTCGAGCAGCTTGCGCTTGCCCGTCGCCTGAAAGTAGGCGACGGCGCCCTCGATCAGATGGCCGGCGCAGTAGAGCTCGTGGCAGTCGCGCAGGTTGGTCCAGCGGAGACCCGGCTGGATGCGCTGGTACCAGCTGGAGAGATAACCGTCCTCCTGCTGCAGCTTGCCGTACATGTCGATGACGGCGTCGATCTTTTTCTCCAGCTCCGGATTGCGGCGCCGGTAGAGCGAGTAGGCGGCGGTCTCGATGGTCTTGCCCCAGTCGGAATCCCAGAACATCTGGGTCGTCACCGTCGAGCCGGTGAACTCGGCGCCCTGCGCGTCGGCCTCGTCGGGCGACGGCGAATGGAACGGGATGACCACGCCCGGCGACGGCCGGCCGGGATCGATCTGCTCCAGCATGCGCGCCTCGACGCAGCGGTCGTAGAGGATGCCGGCGGTCTTGGCGGCGACCGCGTCGACCCGGTCACCCCAGAAGCCGCGGACATCGACCTGCGGCACGGGCAGCGGCCGGAAGGCAAGCTTCGGCTTCGCGGCCGCGGCTGCCTGGGCTGCGGTGGCGGATTGTGCTGCGGTCATAACGTCACTCCATTCGAATGCGGGAAATCATTTGACGGCCCCGGCCATCAGGCCGCGGATGTAGAAGCGCTGCAGCGCCAGGAACAGGATCAGGCAGGGCACCATCATCACCGTGACGCCCGCCTGCACCGCGCCCCAATCGATGGCGCCGAAGCGGCCGGACTGAAGCGCGGTCATCATCACCGGCAGGGTGAATTTCGACTGGTCGGTCATCAGCACCAGCGCGGCCAGGAACTCGTTCCAGGCGCCGAGGAAGGCGAAAAGCGCGATGGTGACGACGCCCGGCCAGACCAAAGGCAGCATCACCTTGACCAGCATGGTGACATTGTTGGCGCCATCCATGCGCGCCGCCTCCTCGATCTCGCGCGGCACCGCGTCGAAGGCGTTGCGCATCATGAAGATCGAGAACGGCAGCTGCAGCGTGACATAGACGCAGACCAGGCCGGTCAGCGTGTTGTGCAGACCGAGTTTCGTCAGCACCAGGAAGATCGGCGTCAGGATCGACTGGAACGGGATCATGATCGTCGACAGGATGAGGATGAAGAAGAAGTCCCGGAACGGGAAGCGGAAGCGCGAGAAGCCGTAGCCGGCGAGCACGCTGACCAGCACAGAGAGCAATACCGTCATTACCGAAACATAGATGCTGTTCTGCGCCGAGGCCCAAAGCCCGTCGCCGAAAGTGTTCAGCGTCTGATAGTTCTCGACCGAGAAGCCGGTGGTCGGCCAGGGCGGCAGCGGCGGCTGGCGCGCTTCCTGCGCCGGCTTGAAGGTGGAGAGCACCGTCCACACGATCGGCCCCAAAAACAGCACCGAGGCGATGATGCCGGTGGAATGCCTGGCGAGGCTGAAGGCCGCCTTGCGGTGCTGCGACATCGCCTCGGCCATCAGTCGAGCCCCTCGGGCTTGCGCAGCAGCCAGAGCTGGATGAGGCTGAGCGCCACCAGGATGACCAGCAGCACCATGGAAAGTGCCGCGCCGTAGCCGAGCTTGAACGAGACGAAGGACTGGTTGAAGATCCAGTAGACCGCCGTCAGCGTCTGGTTGCGCGGGCCGCCGCGCAGGATGATGTAGAACTGGTCGAAGGCGAGGATCGAGCCCGCGACCGACAGGATCAGCGCCAGCGCCAAGGTGCGGCGCATCAGCGGCAGGGTGATCGCCCTGAAGCGGGCGAACGGCCCTGCCCCATCGATGACGGCGGCCTCCTGCAGGTCCTGCGGGATCGACTGCAGGCCGGTCATCAGGATGATCATGGTGAAGCCGGCGACCTTCCAGACCACCATGGCGATGATCGACCAGAACGCCGGCTGGAAGGTGGCGAGAAGATTGACCTTCCTCTCGGTCAGGCCGAGGTCGTAAGCGGCCGGGCTGAACAGGCCGGAATCGACGTTCAACAGCCACGACCAGAGCAGGCTTGCGGAAGCAAAGCCCACCACGGCCGGCATGAAGAAGGCGGTGCGGTAGAGATTGGTGAGCGGGTGCGGCCGCTCGATGAAGATCGCCAGCGGGAAGGCGACGGCGAAGATCGCGATGGTGACGATCAGCGTGTAGTAGAAGGTGAATTTGAGCGCGTTCCAGAACCGCGTGTCGCGCAGGATGGCAAAGTAATTGTCGAGGCCGATGAAAGCGTGCTCGCCCATCAGCGGCCAGTTGTGCAGCGACATCCACGCCGTCATGCCGAGCGGGATGACGAAGAACACGGTGACGAAGGCGACGGCCGGCAGGACATAGAGCAGGCCCACCCATTGCCGGCGGCTGACGCCGATGCGTCTGGCTCGGGCGGGCGCGGAGGTTGCAGTGAGGGTGGTCATGGCTGAGCTCCCCCTTCTCCCCTTGTGGGAGAAGGTGTCGCCGAAGGCGACGGATGCGGGGTGTTCCAGCGGAGTGAGATGCTGGTGTTTCCTGGAACACCCCTCATCCGTCTCGGCGCTGCGCGCCGATCCACCTTCTCCCACAGGGCGAGAAGCGGGAGCGAACCTCGCGGCGCCTCAAATTGGCGATGCTGGTGAGTGAGCTTTCTCAACGCGATAATCCTGCCATTTAGCGCGGCGTCCCCTCCCCCTTGAGGGGAGGGTCCGGCCGAAGGCCGGGGTGGGGGTCCGCTGTGAAGTGCGCCTACGGGGAGATAGCGTCGGCGTACTTCGCGGGCGACCCGACCCGGACCTGCGGTCCGACCTCCCCTCGAGGGGGAGGTTTAGGGCCGCGCTTTACTTCTGCGGCGCCTGGTCGATGATCGACTGCATGGTCTCCTGGGCATTGGCGATGGCGCCGTCGACATCGTCGCCGAAGAAGACTTCGTTGACCATCTGCGTCCACGGCCCGTTGGCGGAGTTGATCAGGTCGTTGAACACCACCGAATAGGGCGTGCGGCCCTTGGCCATCGCCTCGGCCGCCACCTGGTAGCGCGGATCGAGGTCCTTCAGCGCCTCCTTGGCGATGTCGCCGCGCACCGGAAGGCTACCATATTTGGCGAGGATGGTCTGGCCCTCGAGCGAGTAGGCGAAGTCCAGAAACTCCTTCACCACGGCGATCTTCTTGGTGCCCTTGGTGACGACGAAATTGTCGCCGCCGGCGAAGGACGACCAGCCGCCATCCTTGCCCGGCAGGAAGGTGATGCCGTAGTCGATATCAGGGTATTGCGTATTGAGCGCGCCGATGGCGAAGGCGCCGGACGGCGAGAGGCCGATCTTGCCGCCGGCAAAGGCGGCGAAGAAATTGGCGCCGGTGTCGGTCTGCGCACCCTCGGGCACCAGCCCTTTCTTGACCATCGAGCGGTAGAGGTCGATCGCGCCGCGCAGCTGCGGGCTGTCGAGCGTCGCCTTGGAGCCGTCCTCGGAGAGGATGTCGCCGCCCGACGCCCAGACCAGCGGCGTGAAGGTGAAGATGTTGCAGCCGCCGCAATTGCCGGAGAAGTAGAAGCCCTTGATGTCGCCGCCGAGCGCATTGACCTTTTCGGCGTCGGCCTCGATCTCGGCCCAGGTCTTCGGCCCCTTTTCCGGGTCGAGCCCGGCCTGCTTGAACAGCTTCTTGTTCCAGATCAGCACCGAAGAATCGGCCGAGAACGGCAGGCCGTAGATGCGGCCCTTATAGGTGCCGGTCTTCACATGCGCCGGCGACAGGCTCGAAAAATAGGGCAAGGATTTCGCCCAGTCGGTGATGTCCTCGAGCTGGCCGGCGGCGGCGAAGGATGGCGTGTAGATCAGGTCGAGCGACAGCGCATCGGGCGCGGTGCCACCGGCTGCGGCCGCGCCATATTTCGGGATGATCTCGGCGTTCGGGATGATGTCGAGCTTGATCTGGTCCTTATGCGCTTTGTTGAAGGCGTCGACGATGCGCGGCATGAAATTCGAGCCGTCGGCGCGCACCCAGATGTTGGCGGTCTCGGCGGACGCCGCCTGCAGGCCGCCGCCGATCACGGCCGCGGCCAGGGCCAGCTTGGCAAACATGGTTTTCACGGTATTCCTCCTCATGGTTCTCCTCCCAATTTGGCCGTTGCGCGACGGCCGTTTCGTTCGATGCCTCAGCCGCCCGGCGGACGGCCGCATGACTGACGCACCACCAGCCGGCACGGCAGTTTCCTGATGCCCGGCGCGGCCGGCTGGCCGCCCACGAGCGAAAGCAGAGCGAGCCCGGCCTCGCGGCCGAGCGCTGAAAGGTTCATGTCGACCGAGGTCAGCGGCGGGCGCGTCGCCTCGGCCACGATCTCCCAATTGTCGAAGCCGATGACGCCGACATCGTCGGGCACGCGGATGCCGCGCTCGCGCAGCGCGTCGATGACACCGCGCGCGATCTGGTCGTTGCCGCAGAAGACGGCATCGGGCCAGCCTTTCCTGCCCCGGCCGTTGCCGAACAGTTTCGCCACCGCATCGTGCCCCCAGGCTTCCGACCAGGCGCCGAGCAGCGGCTCGCCGACCGGCAGGCCATGCGCCTCGAGCACTTCCCGGTAAGCCTCGGCCCGCGCGTGCACCACGGCGAAGCCCGCCGGTCCGGTGACATGGGCGATGCGGCGGCGCCCGAGCCGCAAAAAATGCTCGACCGCCAGCCGCGCGCCGCCGGCATCGTCGGAGACCAGGCCGACCGCGCCGGCATACGGCTGAGTGAAGGCATAGACGACCGGAATGCGCAAATTGGAGAGATCGATCGGCAGATGGCGGTCGATGCGCTTTCCCGTGGCGATGATGCCGTCGACGCGCTTGTCGAGCATGGCCTCGACATGCAGTTGGCCGAGCCGCGTGTCGTCCTCGACATTGCACAGGAACACCGAGACGCCATTGTCGACCAGCGCATCCGAAACGCCGGCCATCAGCGGCAGCGAGAAGCGGCCATAGGTATCGTTGGTAAGCAGGCCGACGGTGAAGGAGCGCTTGCGCAGCAGGCTCTGCGCCAGGTGGTTCGGCCGGAAGCCGAGACGCTGCGCCACCTCACGAATGCGCTCGCGCGTCTCGGCGGTCATCCGCCCCTGCCCGTTCAGGGCCTTCGACGCCGTCGCCACGCTGACGCCGGCCGCAGCCGCCACCTCGCGCAGCGTCACCGGCGGCTTGGCGGAAACTGGCGCTGGCTCGGCGTCGGAAGACATAGTTCGAGGCGCATCCCTAAGTTGGGAAAAGGTTTTCCCTCATCGTCCTGCGCGAAGATGACGGGTGAGGTCAGCAGGCGGGAGGCGATTTGGGAAAAGGTTTTCTCAAAGGGAGATTAGGGGAAGCGGGAGGGGTTGGC
>NZ_RZSV01000192.1:0-11389 GCF_004023205.1 Mesorhizobium sp. M1A.F.Ca.IN.020.03.2.1
GGAAAAGCTCGGCATTGCGGCGCGCGCTCGCTCACGGGCCAAGATCATCGCGGTGACCGGCTCTGCGGGCAAGACGACCACAAAGGAAGCGCTGCGCCATGTGCTGTCGGCGGTCGGCAAGGTGCACGCCTCGGCGCAGTCGTTTAACAATCACTGGGGCGTGCCACTTACCTTGGCGCGCATGCCCGCAGACTGCGACTACGCGATCTTCGAGATCGGCATGAATCATCCGGGCGAGATAAGGCCGCTGGTCAAGATGGTGAGGCCGCATGTCGCGATCGTCACGCTGATCGCGGCCGCCCATCTCGGCTTCTTCAAGAATCTCGACGAGATCGCCATGGCCAAGGCCGAGATTTTCGAGGGCATAGAGGCCGGCGGCGCCGCGCTGCTCAATCGCGACGATCCGCGTTGGAAGCTGCTCGGGAAAGTGGCCAAGGATGCAGGTGTCGAGCATGTCTTCGGCTTCGGCGAGAACGCCCGCTCGGCCTTTCGTCTTGTTGGCTGCGACCTTTATGCCGATCACTCCGATATCGCGGTCAAGATCGGCAAGAGGGACGTGACGGCCCGTGTGGGGGCGCCCGGCCGCCACATCGTGCAGAATGTGCTGGCGGTGCTTGGCGCCGCGCAACTGGTCGGCGCCGATCTCGACAAGGTCGCGGCGGCGCTCGCCGATCTTTCGGCCGAGCGCGGGCGCGGCCGGCGCCACATTTTGCGCCATCCGAACGGTCCGATCACGCTGATCGACGAGAGCTACAATGCCAATCCAGCGTCGATGGCGGCAGCCATGGCGCTGCTCAACGCCACGCCGGTATCGGGCGAGGGCAGGCGCATCGCCGTGCTTGGCGACATGCTGGAACTCGGCAGCCATTCGGCGAAGCTCCACGCGGCCCTTGCCGAACTTATTGTCGGCACAGAAACGCGCAACGTCTTTCTCGGCGGCCCGGAGATGCGGGCACTGGCCGAGGTTTTGCCTTCGGATGTCGAAACCGAGTACCGGCCAGGAGCCGAAGAGCTGAAGCCCGTCGTCATGTCGGCGATCAGGCCGGGTGACGTGGTGATGGTCAAGTCGTCGAAAGGCATCGGCTTTTCAAAGCTGGTCGAGGCATTGCTCGGCAAATTTCCGGCGGAAGCCGCAACCATTGAACCGACCTGAGGTCGGGATCCGGGGGACCGATGCTCACTTTACTCGTTGATTTCGCGGACAAGATCTCGGCCTTTAATGTCTTCCGCTACATCACCTTTCGCACCGGCGGTGCGCTGATCACTTCGGCGCTGATCGTCTTCATATTCGGACCGACCATCATCAATTCGCTGCGGCTTCGCCAGGGCAAGGGGCAGCCGATCCGCGCCGACGGACCGCAGACACATTTCAAGAAGGCCGGAACGCCGACGATGGGCGGGCTGATGATCCTGTCCGGCATCATCGGCTCCTCGCTTCTGTGGGCAAACCTCTCCAGCATCTATGTCTGGGTGGTGCTTTTGGTCACCGTCGGCTTCGGCTCGATCGGTTTCTACGACGACTATCTCAAGGTGACGAAACAGTCGCATCTGGGCTTCTCCGGCAAGGCGCGGCTGGCGATCGAATTCGTTGTCGCCGGCATCGCGGCCTGGGTGATCATGCACAATGGCCAGGCGCCGTTCTCGTCGTCGCTGACCTTCCCGTTCGCCAAGGAATTCCTGATCAATCTCGGCTGGTTCTTCGTGCCGTTCTCCTGCTTCGTGATCGTCGGCGCCGGCAATGCGGTGAACCTGACCGACGGTCTGGACGGGCTGGCGATCGTGCCGATCATGATCGCTGCGGCATCGTTCGGCGTCATCGCCTATCTTTCCGGCAACGCGGTGTTCGCCGAGTATCTGCAGATCCATTTCGTTCCGGGCACCGGCGAACTGGCGGTCGTGCTGGGCGCCGTCATCGGCGCCGGCCTCGGCTTCCTGTGGTTCAACGCGCCGCCGGCCGCGATCTTCATGGGCGACACCGGCTCGCTTGCCATGGGCGGCCTGATCGGCACCATCGCTGTCGCCACCAAGCACGAGATCGTGCTGGTCATTGTCGGCGGCCTGTTCGTGGTGGAGATCCTGTCGGTCATCATTCAGGTCGGCTACTTCAAGATGACCGGCAAGCGCGTCTTCCTGATGGCACCGATCCATCACCATTTCGAAAAGCTCGGCTGGACCGAGAGCCAGGTGGTGATCCGCTTCTGGATCATCGCCGTCATCCTGGCGCTGGTCGGCCTCTCCACCCTCAAGCTCAGATAGGATGCCCGCTTGATCGCCGCCGCTTCCTTTGCAGGCAAACGCGTTTCGCTCTTCGGGCTCGGCGGATCGGGGATTGCGACCGCGCATGCGCTGATCGCCGGCGGCGCCGAGATCCTCGCCTGGGACGACAATCCGGACAGCGTCGCCAAGGCGGCAGCCGCCGGGATCGCGACCGGCGACCTGCGCGGCGCCGACTGGTCGCGCTTTGCGGCCTTCGTCCTGTCGCCCGGGGTGCCGCTCACGCATCCGAAGCCGCACTGGACGGTGGAACTGGCGCGCGGCGCCGGCGTCGAGGTGATCGGCGACATCGAGCTGTTCTGCCGCGAGCGCATCCAGCGCGCGCCGGCCGCACCCTTCGTCGCGATCACCGGCACCAACGGCAAGTCGACGACCACGGCGCTGACGGCGCATATCTTGAAGTCGGCCGGACGCGACACCCAGATGGGCGGCAATATCGGCCGCGCCATCATGACGCTCGATCCGCCCGAGGCCGAACGGCACTATGTGGTGGAGTGCTCTTCCTACCAGATCGATCTCGCGCCCTCGATCAATCCGACCGCCGGCATCCTGCTCAATCTGACGCCCGACCATCTCGACCGCCACGGCACCATGGCGCATTACGCCTCGATCAAGGAAAGGCTGGTCGCCGGCAGCGACACCGCGATCATCGGCGTCGACGATTCCTGGTGCGCCCAGATCGCCGACCGGCTGGAGCGGGCAGGCCGGCAAGTGATCCGCATTTCCAAGCGCCTGCCGCTGACCGACGGCTATTTCGCTGACGGCACGAATCTGATGGAAGCCGTGCACGGTCGCTACAGCCGCATCGCATTCCTGGAAGGCATCGGCTCGCTGCGCGGCCAGCATAATGCGCAGAACGCGCTCGCCGCCGTGGCCGCCTGCCTCAGGGTCGGGCTGGAACTCGGCGAGATCCAGGCGGGGCTGGAAAGCTTCCCGGGGCTGGCGCACCGCATGGAGCAGGTGGGCCGCAAGGATCATGTGCTGTTCGTCAACGATTCCAAGGCGACCAATGCCGATGCGGCGGCTCCCGCGCTGTCGAGCTTCAACCGCATCTATTGGATCGCAGGCGGCCTACCCAAGGAAGGCGGGATAGAGCCGCTGCGCGGTTTCTTCCCACGCATCGCCAAGGCCTATCTGATCGGCGAGGCCGCTCCCGCTTTCGCCGCCACGCTCGGCGAGGCGGTGCCTTACGAAATTTCCGGAACGTTGGCGGCCGCGGTCGAGCACGCCGCCCATGACGCCGCGGGCGACACCGGCGGCGAGGCCGTCGTCCTGCTTTCGCCGGCCTGCGCCAGTTTCGACCAGTTCAAGAATTTCGAGGTTCGCGGCGAAGCCTTCAGGCAAGCTGCGACTGCTATTGATGGGGTGAAACCCATCGGAGGGCCACGTTGATGCAAAGCCGTCTCGACAAAAGTCCGGTCGCAACCTGGTGGTGGACGATCGATCGCTGGTTCCTGGCGGCATTCCTGTCGCTGATGGGGCTCGGCATCGTCTTGTCCTTCGCCGCAAGCCCGGCGGTCGCCGAGCGCATCGGTCTCGACAGCTTCCACTTCGCCACAAGACAGATCATCTTCACCATCCCGGCGCTCGTCGTGATGCTCGCGGTTTCCTTCCTGGAAGCGCGACAAATAAGGCGCATGTCGCTGGCGATGATCTGCATCATGCTGGTGCTGATGGTGGCGGTTCTCTATATCGGCGTCGAGGTGAAGGGCGCGCGGCGCTGGGTATCGCTCGCCGGGCTCTCGATCCAGCCGTCCGAGTTCCTGAAGCCGGCCTTTGTCATCATTTGCGCCTGGCTGTTTGCCGAGCACAAGCGCCAGCCAGACATTCCCGGCAATCTGTTCGCCATGCTGCTGCTGGCCTTGGTGATCTCGCTGCTGATCGCGCAGCCGGATCTCGGCCAGACCATGCTGGTGCTGGGCACCTGGGGCGTGATGTTCTTCATGGCCGGCCTGCCGTGGTTCTGGATCGTCGCGCTGGGGGCTGCCGGCGTCGGCGGCGTGTTCGCGGCCTATACAGTGTTTCCGCATGTGGCCGCCCGCATTGACAAGTTCCTCACCGGCGAAGGCGACACTTTCCAGGTCGACATGGGCCGCGAGGCGCTGATCAATGGCGGCTGGTTCGGCGTCGGCCCAGGCGAGGGCACGGTGAAGCGGGTCATCCCCGACAGCCACGCCGACTTCGTGTTTTCGGTCGCGGGCGAGGAGTTCGGGCTGATCATGTGCTTCTTCATCATGTCGATTTTCGCTTTCATCGTGCTGCGCGGATTGAGCATCGCGCTCAAGGAGCATGACGACTTCACCCGTTACGCCGTCGGCGGGCTCGTCACCATTTTCGGCTTGCAGTCGGCCATCAACATGTGCGTGAACCTACAGTTGATGCCGGCCAAGGGCATGACGCTGCCCTTCATTTCCTACGGCGGCTCCTCGCAGATCGCGATTGCCGTCTCGATGGGCATGGTGCTGGCGCTGACGCGCAGGCATCCCGAAAAGCGCAAGCAGATTGGCTACGCCTTCTCGCAGCGCGCCATGCCGGCGGAATGAGGCGGGATGTCGAGGGGTGTCATCCTGCTGGCGGCCGGCGGAACGGGCGGACATCTGTTCCCAGCCGAGGCGCTTGCGCATGAGCTGATCGAGCGGGGCTGGGAGGTGCATCTTGCCACCGACCGCCGCGCGGAGCGCTACTCCGGCCACTTTCCCGCCGCCGCGATCCACTCCATCCGCTCGGCGACTTTGGGTTCGAAGAATCCCTTCGCCGTGCTCGCTTCCTTCTGGACGATCTGGCAAGGCGTGCGGCAAGCGGGGCGTGTCATCGCCAGGATCAAGCCCGACGCCGTCGTCGGCTTCGGCGGCTATCCGACATTGCCGCCGCTCTATGCGGCGACACGGCGCAAGGTGCCGACGCTGATCCATGAGCAGAACGCCGTCATGGGACGTGCCAACAAGGCGCTGTCGAGCCGGGTCGATGCGATTGCCGGCGGGTTCCTGCCGGAGGGGGAAAGCGCGGCCGGCGCCAAGACGGTGACCACGGGCAATCCTGTGAGGCCGCAGATACTTGAAGCGGCGAAATCGCCTTATGTCGCGTCGGATGCCAGCGAGCCGTTCCGCTTCCTGGTCTTCGGCGGCAGCCAGGGTGCGCAGTACTTTTCCGATGCTGTGCCGGCGGCGATAGCGCTTTTGCCCGAAGCGCAGCGCAAGCGGCTGGCGATCACCCAGCAAGCGCGCGCGGAAGACGTGGCGCGAGTGAAGACCGCCTATGCCGATCTCGGCGTCGACGCGCAGGTCTCGCCCTTCTTCACCGATATGGCGGCGCGCATGGCGGCCGCACATCTGGTGATGTCGCGGTCCGGTGCCTCGACCGTATCGGAGATCGCGGTCATCGGCCGCCCGGCGCTGCTGGTGCCTTACCCGCATGCGCTCGATCACGACCAGGCGGCGAATGCCGCGGCACTTGCCGCCGCCGGTGGGGCCGAGGTCCATCAGCAATCGACGCTCTCGGCCGAGCGGATCGCCGCGCTGGTCGGCGGGCTGATGGAGGATCCCGGCCGGCTGACCGCAATGGCTGCGGCTGCCCGCTCGGCCGGAAAACCCAACGCGGCGCGGTTGCTCGCCGATCTGACAGAGGCTATTGCGTCCGGCAAAACGGTTTCCGACTACAGGAGGACGCGCGCATGAAGATGCCGCAGACGATCGGCCTCGTGCATTTCATCGGCATCGGCGGCATCGGCATGAGCGGCATTGCCGAGGTGCTGCACAATCTCGGCTACAAGGTGCAGGGCTCCGACCAGGCGGACGGCGCCAATGTGCAGCGGCTGCGCGACAGGGGCATCGAATGCTTCGTCGGCCACAAGGCCGAGAACATCGGCGAGGCCGAGGTGGTCGTGGTGTCGACCGCCATCAAGAAATCCAACCCCGAGCTCAAGGCGGCGCGCGAGAAACTGCTGCCGGTCGTGCGCCGCGCCGAGATGCTGGCCGAGCTGATGCGCTTCCGCCAGGCGGTCGCCATCGGCGGCACGCATGGCAAGACGACGACCACCTCCATGGTCGCGACGCTGCTCGAAGCCGGCGGGCTCGATCCGACCGTCATCAATGGCGGGATCATCAACGCGTATGGTACCAATGCCCGCATGGGTGACGGCGAGTGGATGGTGGTCGAGGCCGACGAGAGCGACGGTACCTTCCTCAAGCTGCCGGCCGACATCGCCGTCGTCACCAACATCGACCCCGAGCATCTCGACCACTATGGCAGCTTCGACAAGGTGCGCGAGGCCTTCCGCCAGTTCGTCGAGAACGTTCCGTTCTACGGTTTCGGCGTGATGTGCACCGACCATCCGGAGGTGCAGGCGCTGGTCGGCAGCATCGAGGATCGGCGCGTCATCACCTATGGCGAGAATGCCCAGGCCGACGTGCGCTTCGCCAATCATCGCATGGACGGAGCTACATCCGAGTTCGACGTGGTGATCCGCGACCGCAAGGGACGGGGCACGACGACGATCACAGGTCTGCGACTGCCCATGCCCGGCCGCCATAATGTCTCCAACGCGACGGCGGCGATCGCGGTCGCGCACGAGCTCGGTCTGTCCGCCGAAGCCATCAAGAAAGGCCTGTCATCCTTCGCCGGCGTCAAGCGGCGTTTCACGCACACCGGTTCCTGGAACGGCGTCGAGGTCTTCGACGATTACGGCCACCACCCGGTGGAGATCGCGGCGGTGCTCAAGGCCGCGCGCGGGGCCACAAAGGGCCGCGTCATCGCGATCGCGCAACCGCACCGCTTCACCCGGCTGCACGACCTGTTCAATGAGTTTTCCGTCTGCTTCAACGATGCCGACACGGTCATGGTGGCGCCCGTTTACGCGGCCGGCGAGGAACCGATCGAGGGCGTGACCTCGGACGCGCTGGTGTCGCGCATCCGTGCCGGCGGCCATCGCGACGCGCGCTATATCGAAGGCCCGACGGCGGTCGCGCCGGCCGTCCGCGAACTTGCCAAGCCCGGCGACTTCGTCATCTTCCTTGGCGCCGGCAACATCACGCAATGGGCCTATGCGCTGCCCAAGGAACTCTGTGGGGCCCCCTCATGATGCGCGGCCAGGACCTGATCGACAAGCTCGGCGACAAGCTTGCCGGCCTGCGCGGCCGCGTCACGCCCAATACCGAGATGGACAAGATCACCTGGTTCCGTGCCGGTGGGCTGGCGGAAGCGCTGTTCCAGCCGGCCGACGAGGAGGACCTCGCGGCCTTCCTGCGCGCGGTGCCGGAGGAAATCCCGATTACGGTCGTCGGCGTCGGCTCAAACCTTCTGGTGCGCGACGGCGGCATCCCCGGTTTTGTGGTGAGGCTCTCCGCCAAGGGCTTCGGCGAGGCCGAAGTCACCGGATCGACCACCATCAAGGCTGGCGCGGCAACGCCGGACAAGCGTCTGGCCGCCGTGGCTTATGAAGCCGGCATCGGCGGGTTCCATTTCTATCACGGCATTCCGGGCGCTGTCGGCGGGGCGCTGAGGATGAACGCTGGCGCCAATGGCGTCGAGACGCGCGAGCGCGTGGTCGAGGTGCGGGCGCTCGATCGCGCAGGCAATGTCTATACGCTGAGCAATGCGGATATGGGCTATGCCTACCGCCATTCGTCGGCGCCTGGCGGGTTGATCTTTACCTCCGCCATCTTCGAGGGCATCCCGCAAGACAAGGTTGCGATTAAGGCGGCGATGGATGCCGTGCAGAACCATCGCGAGACGGTGCAGCCGATCCGCGAGAAGACCGGCGGTTCGACCTTCAAGAACCCGGAAGGCTCGTCGGCGTGGAAAGAGATCGACAAGGCCGGCTGCCGCGGGCTGATGATCGGCGGCGCGCAGATGTCTCCCATGCACTGCAACTTCATGATCAACACCGGCACGGCGACCGGCTACGATCTCGAATATCTCGGCGAGACGGTGCGCGCGCGGGTGCTGGAAAATTCGGGCATCCGCCTGCATTGGGAGATCAAGCGGCTGGGCAACTTCCGGCCGGGTCACGCGGTGCAGGAGTTCCTGGGCCAGCTTCTTTAGCTCGCTGCGATGTTCAAGTAGTGCTTGAACTTGCGTCGTCGGCGACGCCGTCAAGCGTTACCGCAAAGACTCAACAACACACTTTTCTCGCCCGTTTTCGCGGAAAGTGAATCTCTCGGAATCATAGGTACTTGCCAGGGAATCAACTCTCTGATTCTCTGCTCTAAAGCGTTTCCTGATTTGAGTCGTTTGACGCGTTACCCGCGTTTTCCGTCTGGGGGGCAACCTGCCGGAAGACTCGGACTCAATGTGCGGAAATGTTGCGTGCGGAAATATTGGTTGCAGGCCCGGCGTGAGAGGGGAAGGCGGGATGAAGAAGAAGCATGTGGCTGTTCTCCTGGGGGGATTTTCCTCGGAGCGGCCCGTGTCTCTGTCGTCGGGGAAGGCATGTGCGGATGCGCTCGAGAATGAAGGCTATCAGGTCACCCGCGTCGATGTTTCGCGCGATGTCGGGTCTGTGCTTGCCGAGCTCAAGCCCGATGTCGCCTTCAACGCCCTGCATGGCCCGTTCGGCGAGGACGGCACCATCCAGGGAATTCTCGAATATCTCGGAATTCCCTACACCCATTCGGGTGTGCTCGCTTCGGCGCTGGCCATGAACAAGGAGCAGGCCAAGAAGGTCGCCAAGGCGTCCGGAATTCCCGTCGCGGAATCGAGGGTGGTCAACCGCTTCTCCGTCCAGAACAAGCATCCGATGAAGCCGCCTTACGTGGTGAAGCCGGTCAATGAAGGCTCGAGCTTCGGCGTCGTCATCGTGCACGAGGGGCAGTCGCATCCGCCGCAAGTCATCGGCTCGTCCGAATGGAAGTATGGCGAGATCGTCATGGTCGAGCGCTACATCCACGGGCGCGAGTTGACCTGCGCGGTGATGGGTGACGTGGCGCTTGGGGTCTGTGAAATCATCCCGACCGGTCATTCCTTCTACGACTACGATTCAAAGTACGTCCCGGGTGGATCAAAACACGTAACCCCTGCAAAAATTTCACCGAATATTTACCAAAAAATACAGACACTGGCCCTCAAGGCTCATCTTGCTATCGGTTGCCGGGGCGTTTCCCGGTCGGACTTCCGTTACGACGACCGTCACTCCGAAAACGGCGAGGTTGTCTGGCTCGAGATCAACACCCAGCCGGGCATGACGCCGACGTCTCTGGTGCCTGAAATCGCCGCGCAAGCGGGGCATTCGTTCGGCGAATTGTTGAGTTGGATGGTGGAGGACGCTTCGTGTCTGCGTTGAGGTGGGGCCAGGGCAAAGGTCGCGGGACTGGACCTGCGCGGTTCGGCGTGCCGCTATCGTTCGACCATTTCGTGTTGCCGCGCCAGCTGCGGCGGCCGGTGCGTTTGCTTGCCCGTCTCTGCGATGGCGAGTACGAGGCGCCGCGTTTTTCGGCTGCGATCCTCTCGGCTGCCTTGTTGGTTTCCGCCGGCGCCTATGGGGCCTATCTCGGCGGCTACGCCGACATCATCGTGCAGGGCGTGACGGCCCGAACCGGTTTTGCCGTCGACCAGATCAAGGTCGTCGGCAATCGCCAGACTTCCGAGATCGATATCCTGGACCGCCTCGGCCTCGATGGCTGGACGTCGCTGATCGGCTTTGATGCCGAGGCTGCGCGCGAGCGCATCGCGACATTGCCTTGGGTCGAGGTTGCAGCGGTGCGCAAGATCTATCCTCATACGCTCGAGGTCCGTGTCGAGGAGCGTGAGCCCTTCGCGCTCTGGCAGCAGGGCAATTCGCTTTCGGTCATCGAGCGGTCGGGCGAGGTGATCGCGCCGTTCTCGGGCGGCAAGCAGGCTTTGCTGCCGCTGATCATCGGCACGGGCGCGCCGGCCAAGGCACCGGATTTCCTCGAGAGGATCAAGCGCTATCCCGAGCTGGCGGCGCGGGTCAAAGGCTATATCCGTGTCGGCGAGCGGCGCTGGGATCTCAAGCTGGAGAACGGCATCACCGTGAAGCTGCCGGAAGACGGCGAGGATCAGGCGATCGCCGAGCTCGTCAAGCTTGATCATGACAACGGGCTGTTGACGCGCGACATCGCTGCCGTCGACATGCGGTTGTCCGATCGCCTGGTCGTCGAGCTCTCGCCGGAAGCTGCGACGCAGCGCGAAGCCGCGCTCAGCGACAAGCCGAAGACCCTGATGAAACGCAGGCCGGAGACGAAGATATGAGCTGGCTTGGCGGCGGCGGTGATGCCTCTTCGCGCCGGTCGGGCACGCTGACGGTGCTCGATGTCGGCTCGAGCAAGGTCTGCTGCGTGGTGGCGAAGCTGAAGCCGCGCGAGGACGGCAAGCTGTTGCGCGGACGCTCGCATCGCATCCAGGTGATCGGCATCGGCCATCAGAAGTCGCAGGGAGTTAAGTCGGGCGTCGTGGTCGATCTCGACCGCGCCGAGCATGCCATCCGTCTCGCCGTCGACGCCGCCGAGCGCATGGCGGGGCTCACCGTCGATTCCCTTATCGTCAACATGACGGCCGGCCGGCTGAAGAGCGAGGCCTTTTCGGCAACCATCAATCTCGGCGGCCATCAGGTCGAGGAAGCCGACATCAAGCGCGTGCTCGCTGCCGGCGCCAAGCAGGCGCTGCGGGCCGAGCGAGAGGTGGTTCATTCGCTTCCCGTCGGCTTCTCGCTCGATGCCGAGCGCGGCGTGCGGGATCCCCGCGGTATGGTCGGGGAGACGCTGGGCGTCGATATGCATGTGCTGACCGGCGATGCTGCGCCGATGCGCAATCTCGAGCTTTGCATCAACCGCTCGCATCTGTCGGTCGAGCGCATGGTGGCAACGCCGTATGCCAGCGGTCTCGCGGCTTTGGTCGACGACGAGCTCGAAATGGGCGCGGCCTGCATCGATATGGGCGGCGGCACGACCACGATCTCGGTGTTCTCGGAAGGCAAGTTCGTGCATGGCGACGCCATCGCCATCGGCGGCAATCATGTGACGCTCGACATGGCCAAGGGGCTGTCGACTTCGCTCGACGCCGCCGAGCGGCTGAAGGTGATGCATGGCTCTGCGCTGCCGGGCAGTGCGGACGACCGCGACCTGGTTTCCATCCAGCCGATCGGCGAGGAGGGCGAGCTGCC
>NZ_RZSV01000193.1:0-11333 GCF_004023205.1 Mesorhizobium sp. M1A.F.Ca.IN.020.03.2.1
GTGGGCAGCATAGTCGGCGTTGATGTCACACAGGGCATCGGCGTGGCGCCGTTTTCGGTTGCCGCGACGCCGGTCGATTTCGTCGTCTCGACTTCGCTCAAATGGCTGTGTGGATCCTCCGGCGCCGGCATTTTGCAGGTCGCGCCTGACCTTCTGGCGTCCTGCCGGCCGGAGTTGCGGGGCTGGTTCAGTCAGCCGAACCCGTTCTCCTGGGACCTCGACGCTTTCACTTACGCCGACGATGCGCGCCGCTTCGATCATGGCACGCCGGCGATCCTGGCAAGCGTCGCCTCGCTGCCCGGACTGGAGTGGGTGGAACAGACCGGAATCGACGTCATCCGCGCGCAGAATGCCGGGCTCGTCGAGCGTATCATCGGTGCCGCATTGGAAAATGGCTGGGAGGTCCGCTCGCCGCTCGATGCCAGTGAACGTGGCGGCAGCGTGATGCTCGGCCTGCCGCAAGGTACCGAGCCGGCGAAGATCATAGCTGCGCTTCGCGACGAGCGGCTTTACTGCGATGCGCGCGGCACGACGCTGCGGCTGTCTCCCGGCATGGTCACCACAGAGACGGCGGTCGATGCGCTGATCGCGCAGCTCACGGAGCATATCGGTTCGCGGCGACGCCGCGCGTCGTGAATTCAGGTACCGCCTCGCCTGCGGCGCCCGGGAGTTTGGCGCCGGAAAGGGGCGGATCAGGAACCGAACCAGAGGGAAGCAAGATGTTGAAACGTCTAGGACTGATTGGGATGGCCGTCGCTGCCGGCCTCGCCTTTGCAGCGCCCGCCTTTGCCGACAAGATCATGGTGGGCGCCTATCCGGCCAACCCGCCATGGGAATACAAGACCGATTCGGGTGCCTTCGAGGGGTTTGAGATCGACGTCGCCAATGATGTCGCCAAGCGCATCGGCGCAGAGGTCGAGTTCCAGGATCTCGGCTTCCAGGCGCTGTTCGCAGCGACCGCTTCGGGCCGCATCGACTTTGCCGTGTCCTCGATCTCGGTCACCAAGGAGCGGCTGCAGAACCAGGGCTTCACGCAAGCCTATTACGACAGCGACGGTACCATCGTCGGCAAGGCGGATTCCGCCATCAAATCGCTCGACGATCTGAAGGGCAAGACCATCGGGGTCATCGCCGGCTCGACGGGCGAAGCCTACATGAAGGAGAACGCCGCCAAGCTCGGCGTTGCAGAAACCAAGAGCTACAACGCCCAGCAGGACCTTCTGCTCGACGTGCAGAACGGCCGCATCGACGGCGGCGCGGGCGAGCTCGCCGGCTTCCTGTTCGCCATCAAGCAGATGCCAGCGCTTAAGATCCTGGTGCGCATCCCGACGGGCGAGCGCTTCGCCATGATGACCAAGAAGGGCCATCCGCTGCTTGAAAAGGTCAACGACGCCATCAGCGAAATGAAGAAGGATGGCACCATGGCCGCGATCCACAAGAAGTGGTTCGGCGTCGATCCGGAAGCCGGCACCAGCACGGTGACGCCTGGCCCGATCCCGCAATAAGCCGGCTAATCAGAAATTCCGACGAGAGCGGCAGCAAGAGTTGGCGCTCTCGCTTCGACCATTTGGGTCTCGCCAAACACGGCGAACCTTGTCTCACGGTGAGCGCCGATGGAACTGATCGACACCTTCTTCAACTGGGGCATCCTGGTCCGGTCGTTTCCGATCCTGATCCGCGGTCTTGGCAACAGCATTCTGCTCGGCTGCGCGGCGATCGTCTTCGGCACGATCGGCGGGCTGGCGATCTGCCTGGTGCGGCTCTACGCGCCGAAGCCGCTCAGGCGGCTGGCGACGCTCTATATCGACATGTTCCGCGCGCTTCCGATCCTGGTGGTGCTGATCCTGATCTACTACGCCCTGCCCTTCATCGGCATCCGCCTGTCGTCCTTCGTCTCGGCAGCACTTGCGCTGTCGCTGGTGTTGGCGGCCTTCACGGCGGAAGTCTGCCGCGCCGGCATCGAGAACATTCCGAAGGGCCAGTTCGAGGCGGCCTCGGCGCTCGGCCTGCCCTTTTGGGTCGCCATGCGCAAGGTGATCCTGCCGCAAGCGATCCGTGTCGTCATTCCGCCGCTCACCAGCAACTGCGTCTCGGTGTTCAAGGACACCGCGCTCGCCTCGGTGGTGGCGATGCCGGACCTCTTGAAGCAGGCGACCGACGCGCAGGCGCTGATGGCCAATCCGACGCCGCTGATCGGCGCGGCGATCATCTATCTCGCCTTCCTGTGGCCGCTGGTGCGGCTGGTCGGCTACCTCGAAGAGCGCGGCAAAGCTCGGTCCGCGCACTGATCCCTTGGAATGACCTCGATTAGCTGAAGGAGACTCCCGTGAACCAGCACCATGTTTCGAAAGCGCAGGAGAGCGCCGCTTCGTTCCCGGTCGAGAAGATCCGCGCCATGTTCCCGGCGCTCCGGCAGGCCGGCGACTTCATCTTCATGGACAACGCCGCCGGTGCGCAGATCCCGCAAAGCGTGCTCGACGCGGTGACCAGCCATCTGGTGGCGCACAACGTGCAGCGCGGCGGCCGCTACGGCCGCAGCGTCACCGTCGACCAGTCCGTCGCCGAAGCGCGTGAGAGTGTGGCGCTCCTGATCAACGCCTACAGCCCGTCCGAAATCTGCTTCGGCATGAACGCCACCTCGTTCATCCGCCTTGTCAGCCTTGGCATCGGCCAGATGCTTTCGGAACGCGACGAGATCGTCGTCACCGACATGGACCATGACGCCAACATCGCCACGTGGTTGGCGCTGGAGCAGGCCGGCGCCAGGTTCAAATGGTGGCGCATGCGCGAGGACGGCAATCTGCATGTCGACGACCTCAAGCCGCTGATGTCGGACCGCACCCGGCTCGTCGCCTGCACGGTAACCGCGCACTCGATCGGCTCGATTGTCGATGTCGCTTCGGTCGCCAAGATCGCGCATGCGGCAGGCGCGGAAGTGTTCCTCGACTGCGTGCACTACGGGCCGCACGGGCTGATCGACGTGCAGGCCTGGGACTGCGACTATCTCGTCTGCTCAGGCTACAAGAATTTCTCGCCGCATATGGGTTTTCTCTGGGGCCGCTTCGAAACGTTGAAGCGGCTGCCGACCTTCCGCGAGGACTTCATCCCGGATGAGCCGCCCTACAAGGTCGAGGCCGGCACCTTCATCTACGAGAATGTCTCCGGCATGGACGCAGCGGTGCGCTACCTGGAGTTGATCGGCCGCAATTTCTTGGCCGAGAACAACCGCTCGCGCCGCGACAACATCGCCGCCGGCATGAACGCCATTCGCGACTACGAGCTGACGCTGGCGCGCGAGATGATGAAGGTGCTGAAGGCCTGCGGCGCGACAATTTACGGCGTCGCCGACGAGGCGTGTATCCATGAGCGCGTGCCGACCTTCTGCTTCAACATCGGCACACTGTCGCCGCAAAGGATCGTCGAGGAGATGGCGGCCTTGCAGATCGGCATCCGCGACGGCCATATGTACGCGCCGCGGCTGATGAAGCGGCTGAACCTGTCGATGGACAGCGGCGCGATCCGCGCCTCGCTGGTGCACTACAACACGGTCGAGGAAGTGCACCGTTTCGGCGAAGCGCTGCGGGCAATCATTGCGAAGCTGGCGTGACGCCCGGACGTCTGGTTCGAGCCTTACGCCGCCTTCTTCGCCAGCCTTGCCTTGATGCTTGCCACGTCGGCGCGCGGCGTCGCGGCGAAGAGCGTCTTGGTGTAGCTGTGCTTGGGGTCCGAGAAGACCTCGTCGCGCGAGCCGTATTCGACCGCCTCGCCGAAATACATCACCATGACGTCGTCGGCGATGTAGCGCACCACCGACAGATCGTGGCTGATGAAGACATAGGTCAGCTTGAACTCGTCCTGCAGGTCGGCGAGCAGGTTGAGCACCTGCGCCTGCACCGAAAGATCGAGCGCCGAGACCGGCTCGTCCAGCACCAGCAGGCTCGGGTTCAGCATCAGTGCGCGGGCAATGGCGATGCGCTGGCGCTGACCGCCGGAGAACATATGCGGATAGCGGTTGTAGTGCTCGGGGCCGAGGCCGACCTTCTTCAGCATGTTCATCGCCAGGTCGCGACGTTCCTCGGCCGGCTTGTCGGTATTGATCAGCAGCGGCTCGCCGAGCACGTCGCCGATCTTTTGACGCGGGTTGAGCGACCCGTAGGGATTCTGGAAGACGATCTGCACCTTGCGGCGCATTTCCTTGGTCAATCCGTCCTTGGCGATGTCGACCTTGTTGCCGTCGATGAACAAATCGCCGGCGGTCGCAGGATCGATCAGCGTGATGATGCGAGCGAGCGTGGACTTGCCGCAGCCGCTTTCGCCAACGATGGCGAGCGTCTTGCCCTTATCGACGCTGAAGGAGACGCCCTTCACCGCATGCACCGTGCGCGCGGGGCGGAACAGGCCGCCGCCGACATGGTAGTCGCGTTTGATGTTCTTGCCTTCGACAACCTTGGTCATGCGCCGGCTCCGGTCATGCACTGGCTTCTGGGGGCGCCGGCTCGAACAGCATGTCGGAGACGGTCGGCAGCCGGTCGCCGACGGCGTTCTCCGGCAGCGCAGACAGCAGCGCGCGCGTATAGTTGCTCTTGGGGTTCTCGAACAGCGACAGCACGTCGGCCTCTTCCATCTTGCGGCCCTTGTATTGGACGATGACGCGATCGGCGGTCTCGGCGACCACGCCCATATTGTGGGTGATCATGATCAGCCCCATGCCGTATTTGGCCTGCAGCGACACAAGCAGATCGAGAATCTGCTTCTGGATGGTGACGTCGAGCGCGGTGGTCGGCTCGTCGGCGATCAGCAGCTTCGGATTGCAGGCAATGGCCATGGCGATCATGACGCGCTGGCATTGGCCGCCCGACATCTGGTGCGGGAAGGAGTTGAGCCGCTCGGCCGGCTCCGGAATGCCGACCTGCTTCAACAACTCGATGGCGCGCGCCCGGCGCTGTGCGCGATCCATGCCGAGATGGAAGCGCAGCACTTCCTCGATCTGAAAGCCGACGGTGAAGCAAGGGTTGAGACTGGCGATCGGCTCCTGGAAGATCATGGCAATGTCCTTGCCGATGATCTTGCGGCGCTCGGCCGGACCCATCTTGAGGAGATCGCGGCCGCCGAACGTCATGCGGTCGGCGGTGACAGTGGCGGTCCAGGGCAGCAAGCCCATAACCGCCAGCATCGACACCGACTTGCCGGAGCCGGATTCGCCGACGATGGCGAGCACCTCGCGCTCGTCGACACGGAGCGAGACGCCGTCAACGGCGCGGAACGGGCCGGAGGCGGTCTGGAACTCGACGACGAGGTTCTGGATGTCGAGCAATGCCATCACGACCTCCTGAGCTTCGGATCGAGCGCGTCGCGCAGGCCGTCGCCGATCAGGTTGATGGCGAGCACCGTGATAAGTATGGCAAGGCCGGGGAAAGTCACCACCCACCAGGCGCGCAGGATGAATTCGCGCGCCGAGGCCAGCATGGTGCCCCATTCCGGTGTCGGCGGCTGAGCGCCGAGGCCAAGGAAGCCAAGCGCTGCGGCTTCCAGGATGGCGTTCGAGAAGGACAGCGTGCCCTGGACGATCAGCGGCGCCAGGCAGTTCGGCAGGATGGTCTTGAGCATCAGCCTCAGGTGCCCGGCGCCGGCGACCTTGGCAGCCACGACATATTCGCGGCTCTTCTCGGCCATCACGGCAGCGCGCACCAGGCGGGCGAAATGCGGCTGCAGGACAAGCGAGATCGCCAGCATCGCATTGAACAGGCCGGGCCCGAGAATGGTGACCAGCACCAGCGCCAGAAGCAGCGACGGGAAGGCCAGGATCAGGTCCATGACGCGCATGATCGCGACGTCGACCCAGCCGCGGAAATAGCCTGCCAGCAAGCCGAGCGTGATGCCGCCGACGAGGGCCAGCGTGACGACGACGGCGCCGATGAGCAGCGAGAAACGCGCGCCATAGAGCAGGCGCGAGAGGATGTCGCGGCCGACCGGATCGGTGCCGAGGATATATTGCGAGCTGCCGCCCGCCTGCCAGGCCGGCGGCCTGAGGAAGGCGGTCTTGTCCTGCACGTCGGGTGCATAGGGCGCGAGCAACGGCGCAAAGAGCGCCGCCAGCACCAGCAGGATGAAGACGACCAGGCCGATGACGGCGCCGCGGTTCACCGAGAAATAGTGCCAGAAGGTCTTGAAGCCGGTCAGCCGGTCCGGGCTGCCGGCGGCCATCGGGGCGATTTCGGTCGACTGGCTCATCACGCCGCCCTGATGCGCGGGTTGATGACGGCATAAAGCACGTCGACGATGAGGTTAACGGCCATGACGATGAGTGCGATCAAAAGCAGACCTGACTGCACGACGACATAGTCGCGCTTGAAGATGGAATCGACCATCCACTTGCCGATGCCCGGCCAGGCGAAGATGGTTTCGGTGAGGATGGCGCCGGCAAGCAGCGTGCCGACCTGCAGGCCGATCGTGGTGACGACCGGGATCAGGGCGTTGCGAAGTGCGTGCGCACCGATGACGCGGGCGGCGGAAAGGCCTTTGGCGCGGGCGGTGCGGACATAGTCTTCACCGAGCACCTCGAGCATGGCCGAACGGGTCTGGCGCGCGATCACCGCCAGCGGAATCGTGCCGAGCACGATCGCCGGCAGGATGAGATGGCTGAGCGCCGAGCGCAGCGCGTCCCATTTGCCGTAGAGAATGCTGTCGATGGTCATGAAACCGGTGATCGGCTTCAGGAAGAACTGCAGGCCCATGCGGCCCGACACCGGCGTCCAGCCGAGATAGCCGGAAAAGAAGATGATGAGCAGCAGGCCCCACCAGAAGATCGGCATGGAATAGCCGACCAGCGCGGTGCCCATCAACGACTGATCGAACCATGAGCCGCGTTTGACGGCCGCGAATATGCCGGCCGGGATGCCGATCGCCATGGCGAAGATCATGGCGAAGAAGGACAATTCCAGCGTCGCCGGGAAGAGCGTCTTGAACTCCTGGAGCACCGGGCGCTTGGAGGAAATCGAGACGCCGAAATCGCCGGTCGCGACCTCGCCGACATAGCGCGCATACTGCTCCCAGACCGGCAGATTGTAGCCGAACTGTTCCTTGAGCTCTTCGTAGCGGGCGGGGGTGACGCCATGCTCGCCGGCCATGGCCAGGATCGGATCGCCGGGCAGCAACCGGACAAAGGCGAAGGCGCAGATGGTGATGCCGACGAGCGTCGGGATCAGAAGTGCGATTTTGTTGAGGAGATATCTGAGCATCGTGAAATGGAATGGGGCGGCGACAATTCGCGCCGCCCCGTTCGCAAATATTACTCGGCCTTGTCAACGCCGTCGAAGCGATGAATGCCGAGCGGGTCCATCTTGAAGCCGCTGACGTTGTTGCGGACAACGGCATAGACCTGGCTGTGAGCCAGCAGGAAGGCCGGCGCCTGCTTGGCGAAGATTTCCTGCGCCTGCTCATAGAGCTTGGTGCGCTCGCCCTGGTCGCTGGTCTTCTTGGCCTTCTGGATCAGGTCCTCGAAGTCCTTGTCGCACCAGCTGGAATAGTTCGAGACGCCGATGGCCGAGCACGCGAAGAGGGTGGCGAAGAAATTGTCCGGATCGCCATTGTCGCCGGTCCAGCCGATCTGGAAGGCGCCGGGACGCTCCTTCTTTTTGCCTTCCTCGCGATACTTGGTCCACTCGTAGTTGACGATCTCGGCCTTGACGCCGACCTTGGCCCAGTCGGCCTGGATCAGCTCAGCCGCGCGCTGGAAGTTCGGGTTGTAAGGACGAACGCGATCGGAAGCCCAGAGCTGGATTTCCTTCAGCCCGGCGTCGGCCAGCACCTTCTTGGCCGCTTCCGGATCATAGGAATCGAACTTCACATCCTTGTTCCACGACCACATGGTCGGCGGGATCAGGTTCTGCGCCGGCGTCGCGCCAGCGTCCTGGAACAGCGACTTGATCAGCGCTTCCCGGTCGATCGCCTGGTTGAGCGCGTGACGAACCTCCGGCTTGTCGAGCGGCGGGATCGTGGTGTTGTAGCTCATGTAGCCGATGTTGAGGCCGGCCTGGTCCATGAGGGTCACGTCCTTGTTGGCCTTGATGGTGGCGATGTCGGCCGGGTTCGGATAGGGAGCGACATCGCATTCGCCGGCCAGCACCTTCTGGATGCGGGCGGTCGCGTCAGGCGTGATGGCGAAGACCAGATCGTCGATCTTTTCCTTGCCCTTGAAGTAGTCGGGGTTCGCCGCATAGCGGATGACCGAATCGAGCTGATAGTCGACGAACTGGAACGGCCCGGTGCCGATCGGCTTGGTCGAGAAGTCGGCCATCTTGCCTTCCTTCTCGAGCTGGTCGGCATATTCCTTCGACACAATCGAGGCGAAGTCCATGCCGAGATTGGCCAGCATCGGCGCGTTCGGCTCGGTCAGCGTCAGCTTGACGGTGAGGTCGTCGACCTTTTCCCACTTGGCGACGTATTTCGGCATGTCCATGCCGGTGTAGTAATCCCAGGTCAGGTTCGGCAGATACTTCTCGCCGTTCCACGGATTCTGCTTGTTGAACTGCCGGTCGAACGAGAAGACGACGTCATCGGCGTTGAGGTCGCGGGTCGGCTTGAAATAGTCGGTGGTCTGGAACTTCACGCCAGGGTGCAGGTGGAAAGTATAGACCAGGCCGTCGTCGGAGATTTCCCATTTGTCGGCGAGGCCGGGCTCGATCTCGGTGCCGCCATGCTTGAACTCGACCAGGCGCGAATAGACCGTGCGCGACGAAGCGTCGAAGTCGTTGCCGCCCGTCGTCGTACCCGGATCGAAATTGGCCGGCGACGCTTCCGAGCAATAAACAAGCGTCTTTGCATTGGCCATCCCGCCGAGGACGCTTGCAGCCAGCAACGCGGCTGCAAAAGTCATTGTCTTTTTCATTGAGCACTCCCTGATGTTCTTCCAAGCCCCTCTATCAGGCTCGCGAAGCGCGCATATAAGCACCGTTTTTGGGGCTTTGGAACACCCCGTTTGCGTACCCCACGGTAAGCAGGAAAAGAATCCGCATTTTCCTCAAATAGCAGAAAAAATGAGCAGAATTTTTCGCTCACGCTAATGTTAACAACCGCATTTTTTTATTGATTGAGCCTCTGCCGAAATGGAACAAGAAGCTCCTGCCTGCGATCCCAGGTCCTCGTGGGGACACGCCTGCGGGAGGCGTCGAGGGACAGGATTTCGGCGGCAAATCTTTCCGCCGCTGCCGCTGGGGCAAGACTTGCACGGCCGCCGATAGAGGCAATACATAGACGCCAGGCCGGATTTCTTGGAATCCGCAATCGGCCGCAGCGGAGGAACGCTTCCGAAATCGGAAAGAGATGCGGCGCAAGCAGTAAGACTAGGACACGAGGGAGGGATTTGGTGGCAAAAGCAGCAAAGACAACGCCCCCGGCGAAGGCAACAGCCAAGGCCGCGCCCGTCGATGCGGGCGCGGCCAAGGCTTCATCTTCCAAGACCGCTTCGCCAGCCAAAACGCCGTCACCTGCGAAGGCCGGCTCCAAGCCGAAGACCACTGTGAAACCGGCTGCCGCTGCAAAACAGACGAACCCCAAATCCGCCGCCAAGGCTGCAACCGCAAAGACCGCCAGGCCTGCGGCCGCAAAGACGGCCTCGGGATCGGCCAGGCGGCTGCCCAAGGCGATCACGGAACTCGCGGCAGGGTTGCCGGAAAAGCCTTGGCTGAAAAACTACCCGAAGAACATGCCGGCGGAGATCGGTCCGCTGCCTTACGATTCCATCGGCGACTTCCTCGTCGGCGCCTGCAAGCAGTTCGCCAGCCGGCCGGCGTTCGTCTGCATGGGCAAGTCGATCTCCTATGCCGAGCTCGAGCGGCTTTCGGCGGCCTTCGGCGCCTATCTGCAGTCGAAGGGACTGGAGAAGGGCGCGCGCGTGGCGCTGATGATGCCGAACGTTTTGCAATACCCGGTAGCGATGATGGCCGTGCTTCGCGCCGGCTTCACGGTGGTGAACGTCAACCCGCTCTACACGCCGCGCGAGCTGGAGCATCAGCTCAAGGATTCCGGCGCGCAGGCCATCGTCATTCTGGAGAACTTCGCCAACACGCTGCAGGCGGTGATCGCCAGGACGCCGGTCAAGCATGTCGTGGTCGCGGCGATGGGCGACATGTTGGGCGGGCTGAAAGGCGCGATCGTCAATCTCGTCGTGCGGCGGGTGAAGAAGATGGTTCCCGTCTGGTCGCTGCCCGGCCACGTCAAATTCAACGCCGCGCTCAAGGCGGGCTCGGCAAGCGCCTTCAAGCCGGCGGCGGTATCGGGCGACGATATCGCCTTCCTGCAATATACCGGCGGCACGACCGGCGTGTCGAAAGGCGCGACGCTGCTGCACCGCAACGTCTTGTCCAACGTGGCGCAGAATTCGCTCTGGGTGGAGGACGCCTATACGGTCAAGCCGAAGCCGGCGCATCTCAACTTCGTCTGCGCGCTGCCGCTCTACCACATCTTCGCGCTGACGGTGAACGCGCTGATGGGCATGCAGCAAGGCGCGCAGAACGTGCTCATTCCGAACCCGCGCGACATTCCGGGCTTCGTGAAAGAACTGCAGAAATACCCGGTCCACATCTTTCCCGGCCTCAATACGCTGTTCAACGCGCTGCTCAACAATGAGGATTTCCGCAAGCTCGACTTCAAGCCGCTGATCCTCACTCTCGGCGGCGGCATGGCGGTGCAGAAAGGCGTGGCCGAGCGCTGGAAGGCGCTGACGGGCTGTCCGGTGAGCGAAGGCTACGGACTTTCCGAAACCTCGCCGGTGGCGACCGCCAACAAGTTCAGCTCCAGCGACTTTACCGGCACGATCGGCCTGCCGCTGCCATCGACCGAGATCGCCATCCGCGACGACGACGGCAACAACGTGCCGCTCGGCGAAGTCGGAGAGATCTGCATCCGGGGTCCGCAGGTTATGGCCGGCTACTGGAACCGGCCGGACGAGACCGCCAAGGTGATGACCAAGGACGGGTTCTTCAAGTCGGGCGACATGGGCTTCATGGATGAGCGCGGCTACACCAAGATCGTCGACCGCAAGAAGGACATGATCCTGGTCTCCGGTTTCAACGTCTATCCGAACGAGCTGGAAGAAGTCGTGGCGCAGCACCCGGGCGTGCTCGAAGTGGCGGCGATCGGCGTGCCGGACGAGCACTCCGGCGAGGTGCCGAAGCTGTTTGTGGTCAGGAAGGATCCAGCGCTCACCATCGAGACGCTGACTGTCTATTGCCGCGAGAACCTGACCGGCTACAAGCGGCCGAGATACATCGAATTCCGCGCCGAACTGCCGAAGACGCCGGTCGGCAAGATCCTGCGGCGCGCGTTGCGGGAGC
>NZ_RZSV01000194.1:0-11085 GCF_004023205.1 Mesorhizobium sp. M1A.F.Ca.IN.020.03.2.1
CGGAGCGCTGCTGGGCTCGCGGCCGCTCATCGAGGCCGCGCTAAAGGACAATCTCCTTGTCAGGCTTTCCGATTTCGAGCTCTCGAGCCCATCGGGTCACTTCCTAACATGGCCATCGTCATCGCGGCTGTCCGGCGCCGAACAGGATTTTCGCCGCTGGCTTTTGTCGCGTCTCGCCAGCATTTCAGCATAGCGCCCGGGCTGGCTCCCCTATCCGCTTCCAATAGATGAGCGTGCCGGTGAGCCCACCATGGGGTTTTAGCGCATAGTCCGGAATCTCGCCGGTCAGCGAGAAGTCGAGTTTTTCGTAAAGGCCGCCGGCCCCCTCTTCGCTTGCTGTGTCCAACACCAGCAGGGTGCGCCCTTTCTTGACCGCCAGTTCCTCGGCGGCCCGCATCAGGCCGGTGGCAATACCTTTGCCGCGATAGTCGAGGCGGGTCATCAGCTTGGCAATCTCGGCGCGGTGCGGTTGGTTGGGCGGGCAGTCGAGAAGCAGTGTGACGGTGCCGGCAAGCGTCTTGCCATCCCATGCGCCCAGCACTGCCCGTTCCCCGCGCGCCGCGGCAGCGAGCGATTTGCGCCAGAACTCGTGGGCTGCATCGGGGGACAAGGGATGCATGAAGCTCACCGATCCGCCGGCGGCGACTGTCTCGATCAGCAGGTCGGCGAGCATCCCGCTGGTTTTTGCGTCGTCGTTCAGCGCCCTGATTTCAGGCGGGTTCATGTCGGTGGTCTCCAGTGATGAGGTATCGGGCCGCGGTCATGCGAAATGACTGCTACGTCTTCGGCGGCGCGCCCTTCGGATTTCCGCGATACGCTCGGCTTCGTCCTCGCTGAGGTGCCGCCCGCGCTCCAGGATCTCGAGCGTGTATTCCTCATAGGTGAGCCCAAGCCGCTCGGCCTTTTCCAGCCGCATCAGCATGACGGCGTGGCTCGGCGCCTTCCAGGCTTTGTCGTGGGCGGTGCGCCAGGCAAGAAAGATGTAGGGGTCCCCCTTGCCCCAGGGCGGACCTTCGTAGTCGTCGAGAGGCGGCCCGCCATTGTGGGACCGTTCAGGCCGGCGTGCCATGCGATCAGCCCCGGACCAGCGCCACCAGATACTCGGCGGCTTCCGGTCCCGGAGCGTGGAAGGTGCAGTCCGACGGGGCTCCGAGCGCCAGGCAGTCGCCCGGCTCCAGCCTGTGCACGACATTGCCTTCGGTGAAGTCCAGGCGGCCGCCGATCAGCCAGATCTGCTGCTTGATGAAGGCATAGGACGCTGCCGGGAATTCGACCTTGGCGCCTGCCGGCAGGCTGACCCGGATCAGTTCGAGCGGCATTTGCGTTGCCGGCGACAGATGCCGTCGCACATAGCCGGTCGCCGGATCCTGCCAGACCGGCTGCTCGTCCTTGCGGGACACACTGCCGCCCTGCATTTCGGCGCGGGCAATCAGCGTGGAGAGCGTCATGCCGAAAGCCGACGCGATGCGCACGAGGAGCGCCGCGGTCGGACTTGTCATGCCGCGCTCCATGGCGCTCAGCATCGCCTTGGAAACGTCGGAACGCTCGGCCAACTCGGCCAGCGACCATCCCCGCAAATCACGCTCGGAGCGTATCCGCCTGCCGATCGTGGACGTGATGTCGTTCGATATATCAGTCATTCATCCAATATATCGAAATTCCGGGATGAAGGAAGAGGCTGGTCGATCGCATTTTCGCGAGTGGTTTAACGGGCCCTACACCATCCGACCTCACGCGGCTTTAACCCCGATTGGGATAGCTTTGACCCCGAGGGGAATGGGACAGGTAACCGATGTTTGTTGAACGCGAAGCCTCCATTGGGGAGCCGACCTCGCAGGAGCGCCGCGACGCCCAGCAGAGCGACAAGCGCATCCTGGGCAACGTCGTGCAATGCGACGGTGCGCGCGCTACCATCAGCGCCTATGCCGAAGATGCCGAAGGCACGGTGACCGGCCTGTGGACCGTCGGCAAGATGATTTCCATCAACCTTGGCGCGACGCGAACCGTTGGCCTTGTCTATGCGATCGGCAAGTCTGACCGCGCCTGGAGCAATGAGGGCCAGAACGCAATCGAGGTCAGCATCGAACTGATCGGCGAGGTGCGCGACGGAGCCGAGCCCAGCGCCAAACCGGTCTTCGACCGCGGAATCACCACCTATCCGCATATCGGCGCGGTTGCCCACCGTATCCGCAGCCGCGACCTGCAGGCCGTCTACGATCTCGCCGGCCGCCATTCGATCACCATCGGCACGCTGTCCCAGGACGAGGCGATCGACGCCAACATCGCTGTCGACGACACGCTGGCGCGCCATTTCGCCATTGTCGGCACGACCGGCGTCGGCAAATCCACGGCTGTCTCGCTGCTGTTGCGCAAATCGATCGAGGCGCGGCCCGATCTGCGCGTGCTGATCCTCGACCCGCACAACGAGTTTGCCGCCTCGCTTCCGGAATACTGCGTGAAGGTTGATTCCAAGACGCTCGACCTGCCGTTCTGGATGTTCAGACTGGAAGAATTCGCCGAAGTTCTGTTTCGCGGTCGCGAGACCGTTCCGGAGGAAGTCGACGTCCTGCGCGACCTCATCCCGGCCGCCAAGAACCTCTATCGCAACCCGAGCTCCGGCTCGTATATCAGGCGCGGCAGCGATGCGCTGACGGCGGACACGCCGGTGCCTTACCGCATCGCCGATCTGCTCAAGCAGATCGACGAGCGCATGGGTCTGCTCGAAAGCAAGAACGATCGGCCGACACTGAAGTCGTTGAGGACGCGCATCGAATCGGCCGCTTCCGACCCGCGCTACCGTTTCATGTTTAATTCGCGGCTGATCGAGGACACCATCCACGAGACGATCGGCAACATCTTCCGCGTACCGAACCATGGACGTCCGGTGACCTGCTTCGAGATGGCGGGCATGCCGTCCGAAGTCGTCAATTCGGTCTGCTCGGTGCTGGCGCGCCTCGCCTTCGACCTTGCGCTCTGGAGCGAGGGCCGGCTGCGGCTGCTCCTGCTTTGCGAGGAAGCGCACCGCTACATGCCTGCCGATCCGCGTCTCGGCTTCGCGCCGACCAGGCACGCTTTGTCGCGCATCGCCAAGGAAGGCCGCAAATATGGCTGCTATCTCGGCGTTGTGACCCAGCGTCCAGGCGAGCTCGATCCGACCATCCTGTCGCAATGCTCGACTTTCTTCGCCATGCGGCTCGCCAACGAGCAGGACCAGGCGATCATCCGCTCGGCGATCGCCGATTCCTCGGCCTCGACGCTCGCGTTCCTGTCCTCCATGGGCCAGCGCGAAGCCATTGCCTTCGGCGAAGGCGTGGCGACGACCATGCGGCTCAAATTCGAGAAACTGTCCCAGGAATTCATTCCCGGCACAGCGAAGCGGGAGCAGGCCTTGCCCGCGGATTCCGGCGACGATGTCGATCTCGCCGGAATTGTCGAGCGTCTGCGCAACGTGCCGAAACCGCAGCAGTCGATAGCGTTCGCCGAAGCCGTCGATACCGGGCGCCAGGCTGGCGACCCCGACTACCGCAAGCCATCGGCGCCGCGCGTGCAACCGGACGACGATTTCGACATGCGTTACGGCCTGAGGCCCTCGACCTTCGGCATGCGCCAGCAGAACGACTAATCGTTCTGCATCTTCGCGCCGACTGAGTCCCGGGCTGAGTCGACTGAAGTCGCTTTCGAGAACCGGAGCGGACATATAGTCCGTGAGCACGCGCATGACCCCGAAAATCGAGAACGCTTTTCGGAAAGGATCATAGGAGACGCGCGGCGCGGTAGAAGCGCAGAACACGGCTCCAGGCGGCCAGCGTCAAGAATTTGATCATGGAATTTCAGGCGCAGACGCGGTTGCGGCCCTGCTTCTTCGCCTCGTAGAGCTGCCGGTCGGCGCGGCGATAGAAGTCCTCGGCACTCTCCTTGCGGTCCCAGACGGCGAGGCCGACGCTGGTGGTGACCTTCAGCCGCACATTGCCCGACATGATCGACAGGTTGGCGATCGCCTTGCGGATGCGCTCGGCGAACCGCGCGAGCAGTTCCGCATCCATGTTGGGCGTGACCACGGCGAACTCCTCGCCGCCCAGCCTCGCCACCACATCGTGATAGCGGGTCATGCCCCGTACGCACTGCGCGACGGACCGCAGAACCTCGTCGCCGACATCGTGGCCATGCGTGTCGTTGACCTGCTTGAAATGATCGAGATCGAGGATCATCAGGCCCACCGGCTTGTCGATGCGGCCGAATTCGTCGAGATATTCCCGCAACGCGTCATCGAAGTAGCGGCGGTTCTGCATTCCGGTCAGGCCGTCGGTGAGTGCTGCGTGCTCAAGCGTTTGCGAACGGGCGCTCAGCGACACCGTCATGGCGCGCAACTTGCCCTCTTCCCTCACCTGGCCGCGGATCAGCGGGTAGATGAAGAAGGTTCCAAAGAACAAGGCAGCAGCCAGCAGCGCACCGGTCACGAACAGCAATTTGTTGAGATAGGCGATTCTGTCGAGACGCGATGCGGTGTCGAGAGCGGTCGCGATATCCTGCAATTGGCCATAGGCGTGAAAGGTCACCAGGCCGGCGGCCAGGATCACGAAGATAAAGACGAAAAACGCCGATTCCGCCTTGTGAAAACGCATAACGCCCCGCGGTACTGCGACCGTCGCCGTTATGGCATGCCAGGCCTTACGGACGGTTAACCCGGACAACCGTGACGGGAAGCTGCGCTCTCAATTCCAAGCCCTGATCAAATCGCATTCTATCAGTCCTCGATTGACCATTTCTCGCCCGGGCGTAACCTTTGCCACTCCGGCCCCAGTTGGTGTTTGAACCAGGTCGTCTGCCGCTTGGCATATTGGCGCGTCGCGATCTTGGCTCGCTCAATCGCTTGGGGAAAGCCCATGTGTCCGGCCATCGCGGCCTGCAGCTCGCGCACGCCGATCGCCTTCATCGCCGGCAGGTTCGGATCGAGGTCGAGTGCCATCAACTGCCTGACCTCGTCGAGCGCGCCCTTGTCGAGCATTTGATCGAAACGCGCCCCGATACGCGCCACCAGTTCGCCGCGATCCGGCTCGATCACCAGGAAGCGTGCGCTGTCGCGGTCGATGAGCGGCTGGCCGCGTGCCGCTTGCCATTCAAGGATCGACCGTCCCGACGCGTCGAGCACCTCCAGCGCCCGCACAATGCGCTGGCCATCGGTCGGCCGGAGCTGCATGGCGACAGCCGAATCCTGATGCATCAGTACACGGTGCAGCCGTTCTGCCCCTTGTTCCTTGAGTTCGTAGCGCCAGCGCTCACGCACCGAAGGCGGAATGTCGGGCATGTCCGAGATGCCTTCGGCTAAAGCTCGGAAATAGAGCCCGGTGCCGCCGACGAAGACAGCCGGCCGGCCGGAGAAAATACCTTCCGCGATCAGCCCGGTGACGTCGCGCAGCCAGGCGCCGGTCGAGTAGGCTGTCGAAGGATGCACGTGACCGTACAGATAATGCGGCACGCGCGCCGTTTCGGCCGCGCTCGGACGCGCCGTCAGCACGTCAAGAACCGAATAGCCCTGCATGGAATCGGTGTTGACGATGACGCCGCCCTTGCGCTCGGCGATGTCCAGCGCCAGCGCCGACTTGCCGCTGGCGGTCGGCCCCGCTATCAGGATGGCGTTTTTCACGCGGCCTTCGCCCGTCTGCCTGCCGGAATTTTCGATGCCTCTGATCGCCACGCTTGTGTCCAATCCCAAAGACCGCCGAGTGTCGGTCCCGCTTGCGAATATCGCCTCGCGAGCGGCAGGCGCAAGCGCCGTTCATTGGCTGGCCGAGGATGTCGCCTGCGATCTGGTTTTGCCGGAGACTCCCGACATCGGCGAATTGACGGCCAATCTGCGCGCGGCATTGGCCTCCGAGCCGGTCGACATCATCGTCCAGCCGGCTGAAGGCAGGAGGAAGAGGATCCTGCTTGCCGATATGGATTCGACCATGATCAATCAGGAATGCATCGACGAGCTTGCTGACGAGATCGGCGTCAAAGACCGTGTCGCTGCGATCACCGCGCGATCGATGAATGGCGAGATCGCATTCGAGCCGGCCTTGCGCGAACGCGTCGCCTTGCTGAAGGGCCTCGACACGGCGGTGGTCGACCGCATCCTCGCCAACCGGCTGACGCTGGCCGCCGGCGGCCGCGCGCTGGTGCAGACCATGCGTGCCAACGGCGCCTGGACGGCGCTGGTCTCAGGCGGCTTCGACGTCTTCACCAACCGCATCGCCGCAATGCTGGGCTTCCAGGAAAACCGCGCCAACCGGCTGATCGAGGACGGCGGCAGATTCACCGGCACGGTGGCCGCGCCTATTCTCGGCCGCGCCGCCAAGGCCGAGGCGCTGCTCGACATCGCGGCAAGGCTGGGCGTGACGACGCAGGATGCCGTTGCCGTGGGCGACGGCGCCAATGACCTCGACATGATCCGCCTGGCCGGCACTGGCGTCGCTCTTCACGCCAAGCCGGCGGTGGCTGAGCAGGCAAGGATCCGCATCGACCACGGCGATCTGACGGCGCTGCTCTACCTCCAGGGCTATCGCCAGGACGAGTTCGTGCAATGAAGCCGATCCGCACCGAGCGCCTCATCTTGCGCAATTGGGAAGAGCGCGACCGCGCGCTCTTCCATCGTATCAACTCGGACGAGCGCGTGATGGAATTTTTTCCGTTCCGCCGCGACCGGGCCGCGGCGGACGCAAAGATGGACGAGCTCCGCGCCTGGATCGATGAGGATGGCTACGGTTTCGCCGCCGCCGAGATTGCCGCCACCGGCGAGTGCATCGGCTTCGTCGGCCTCCTCCAAACCGATCATGTGCCTTCCCTGCCGGCCGGCACGATCGAGATCGGCTGGCGGCTGGCACCGGAATACTGGCGCAAGGGCTATGTCACCGAGGCATCCGAAGCCTGGCTCTCCTTCGGTTTCGAAACGCTGGAGCTGGACGAAATCGTCTCCTTTGCCGTCGTGGAAAACCATCGTTCGATCGCCGTCATGAAGCGGCTCGGCATGCGCGCCGACCCGGGCGCCGATTTCGACCATCCCGCCGTGCCGGACAGCCACCCTCATCTTAAGCGGCATGCGCTGTACCGGCTGTCGCGCGACGACTGGCAGGCGCGAAAAAGGGCGGCCCGCTAGCCGCCCATTCTTGCAAATCAACCCGTTCGGGCTCTCCGGAATCAGTCCATCCGGATCGTCACGAAGCGCAACTCGCCGGATTTCGAGGCGAGCATCAGCAGCGCGTTCTTGCGGCCCTGCTCTTTCAGCGCCCCGATCCGGTCCATGACATCCTTTGGCGTGCCGACCGATTCCTGCGCGATCTCGGTGATCACCTCGCCGGGCTGGATGCCGCGTTCGGCGGCGGCCGAATCCTTGGCGACGTCGGTGATGACCACGCCCGACACATCGGCCGCGATGCCGAACTTCTGTCTGGTCTGCTCGTTGAGCTCGCCAACGGTCATGCCGAGCACCGAAGCCGTCGACACAGGAGCCGCCTTGTCGCCCTTGTCCTCGCCGGTACTGCCGTTCTCGCCGCTGGCCAGCTTCTCGCCGTCCTCGAGCCGGCCGAGCGTCACCTTCACTGTCTGCTCGACGCCCTTGCGCACGATGACGACGTCGACGGCCTTGCCGACCGGGCTTTCGGCGACGACGCGCGGCAGATCGCGCATTTCGTGGATGTCCTTGCCGTCGAATTTGATGATGACGTCGCCGGCTTGAACCGTGCCGTTGTCGACCGGTCCGCCCTTGATGACGCCGGCCACCAGCGCGCCCTTGGCCGTCGCCATGCCGAGGCTTTCGGCGATGTCGTCCGTTACCGGCTGGATGCGCACGCCAAGCCAGCCGCGCCGCGTTTCGCCGAACTGGCGAAGCTGATCTACGACGCCCGCGGCGAGTTGCGAGGGAATGGAAAAGCCGATGCCGATCGAGCCGCCGGACGGCGAGATGATCGCCGTGTTGATGCCGATGACCTCGCCACTGCTGTTGAACAGCGGACCGCCGGAATTGCCGCGATTGATGGCGGCGTCGGTCTGGATGAAGTCGTCATAGGGGCCGGAATTGATGTCGCGGTTGCGCGCCGAGACGATGCCGACCGTGACCGTGCCGCCAAGACCGAACGGATTGCCGATCGCCATCACCCAGTCGCCGACGCGCATCTTGGTGGAATCGCCGAACTTCACCGCCGTTAATTTGTGGCCCTTCGGATCGACCTTCAGCAACGCGACGTCGGTCTTTGTATCAGTGCCGACAAGCGTCGCCTTCAGCGTCACGCCGTCGGAGAAATTGACCTCGATGTCGTCGGCATCGGCGATGACGTGATTGTTGGTCACCACGATGCCCTGCTCGGCATCGATGACGAAGCCGGAGCCAAGCGACTGCACCTTCTGCCCGCCGCCCTTGTCGCCGCCGCGGTTCTTGAAGAAGTCATCGAAAAAGTCCTGGAAGGGCGAGCCTTCCGGAAGCTGTGGCATCGGCACCGCACCGGGGCCTTCCGTGCCTTTGACGGTTTGCGAGGTCGAGATGTTGACCACCGCGCCGAGCAGGCGTTCGGCGAGGTCGGCGACGGAAGGCGGCGCGTCGGAGGCGATCGTGGGCGTGACGAAGGACGGGACGGCAACTATGCCGACGACGAATGCGGTGGCGCCGGCGAAAAACCTGCGCCGCGCCGCGCGCAACAGGGTGTCGGATATCATCGTGGCCTCCCGGCGTTTTGAAAAAGAAAGGCGCTTCCGCAAAGGCGCCCGTCAATTCATGTTGGCAAGAAATAAGGCACGTTTGCGGCTATAGCTATCGGCGGAAGATAAATCGTCAATCGCCTCGGCACCAAGGAATTTCATCAGCCGCGAACCAGCCAGACGATGGCGACGCCGAGGGCGATTGCAGCCAATCCGGCGATCCGCAGCACATTCTCCGGCAACGACAGCACCTCCGCCGCCAGTTTCCGGGCCAGAGCGGAAACCCCGCCATAGACCAGGCCCTCGATGACGAGGACCAGGCCGATGGCCGCGAGGAAATCCTGCACCGTCCGCTACTGGGCGCTGCCGGGTTGCGTGGCCGGGGCTGCCGGCGTCGCGGGCGCGGGCTGCGATGCCGCCGGCTGTCCGGGCTCGGGCTTGCTTTCCGGATCGCGGAAGAAACGGAAGAACTCGGAGTCGGGCGACAGCACCATGGTGGTTCCGGTGCTGTCCAAGGCCGTGCCGTAAGCATTCATCGAGCGATAAAAATCGAAGAAGCTCGGGTCCCGCTTATAGGCTTCAGCAAAGGTGGCGCTGCGCTGCGCCTCGCCCTCGCCGCGCAGGATCTCCGATTCCTTCTGCGCCTCGGCGATGATCTCGACGACCTCGCGGTCGGCCCTGGCTTTGATACGCTGCGCCGCCTCGTTGCCGCGGGCTCTCAGCCGCTCGGCTTCCGCCAAGCGTTCGGCTTTCATGCGATCGTAGGTCTGCTGCGATACTTCGGCGGTCAGATCCGTCCGGCGGATGCGCACATCTTCGATGTCGAGGCCGAGCGACGTCGCGTCCGGACGCAGTTGGTCACGCACCTCGCGCATCATGACGCCGCGTTCTTCGGAAAGTGCCGCCTCGAAATCGCGCAGACCATAGACACGGCGCAGCGCCGCATCGAGCCGCGTCTTCAGCCGGGCTTCGGCGAGTTCCACCTGCCCCGATACCGCCGCGCGGAACGTGCGCGGATCCGAAATGCGGTAGGCGATGAAGGCGTCGACCTCGTAGAACTTGCCGCCGGAGACCTGAACGCGGATATTGTCGAGGTCGAAGCGCATCACTTTTTTCTCGATCGTCTGAACGCTGTCGGCATCGAAGAAGGCGAATGGCGCCTTGAAATAGATGCCCGGCTCGGTCTTGACGTCGATGATCTCGCCGAACCTCAGCACGATTGCCTGCTCGCCCGCCTTGACGACGAACACCGACGAATAGAGCAGAAACAGAAGGACGGCCGCGATGACCGCGATGATGGGAAGACGGTTGGCCATCACTGGTTACCTCCCAGCGCAGGCGCGGGCGGCGCCTTGGGCTGCAGTGCCGGTAGCGGCAGATAAGGAAGCACGCCCTGCCCGTTGCCCTGCTCGACGACGACCTTGTTCGAGTCCTTCAGGATCCTCTCCATTGTTTCCAGGTAAAGGCGCTTGCGCGTCACGTCGGGCGCCTTGGCGTATTCGTTGTAAACGGAGATGAAGCGCTGCGCCTCACCTTCGGCTTCCTGCACGACCCGGTTCTTGTAGGCGGCGGCATCTTCGCGGATCTGGGCCGCCTCGCCGCGCGCCTGGCCGAGCTTCTGGTTGGAATATTGATTGGCCTGCTCGACGAACTTGTCCTCGTCCTGCTCGGCGCGCTGCACCTCGTCGAAAGCATCGGCGACCTCGCGCGGCGGGGCGGCGTCCTCGATGGAGATTGCGTTGACTTGCAGACCCGTCTTGTAACCGTCGAGCGTGTTTTGGACGATCTCACGCACCGATGTGGCAATACCCTGGCGATCGTCGCGGAAAATATCCTGCGCGGGGCGCCGGCCGACGACCTCGCGCATGGCGCTTTCGGCCACCTGCGTCAGCATGCCGTCGGGATCTGAGACGTCGAAAAGATAGGCCCTTGGATCGGAAACCTGGTAGGCGACCGAGAACTGCACATTGACGATGTTCTGGTCGCCGGAGAGCATCAGCCCGGAGCCGCTGCTCGCCCCGCCGCCGATGCTGACGAGCTGCTCGGAAATCTTTGCCGTTTCGACCGTTTCGATCGGCCACCAGTGGAAATGCAGGCCTGGCTGCGAGAGCTCGGCCTTCGGCTTGCCGAAGCGCAATTCGACCGCGACCTCGTCAGGTTGCACGGTATAGATGGCCTTGAAAGCCCAAAGCACGACAAGCGCGAGCGCGATCAGCCCGAGGACGGCCGGGCTGGCGCCGCCGCCTCCCGGTAGAGCGCGCCGCAGCCTGTCCTGGCCACGGCGAATAATGTCCTCGAGATCGGGAGGCGAACCGGGCGGGCCGCTTGGTCCTTTCGGTCCCTGCCCCCAGGTCCCCTGATTGCCGCCGCCGCCCCATGTGCCGCCGCCACCGCTCTTGTCGTTCCAGGGCATGA
>NZ_RZSV01000195.1:0-11055 GCF_004023205.1 Mesorhizobium sp. M1A.F.Ca.IN.020.03.2.1
AATTGATGCCATCGACATCAGTTGTCCGCGCCGGGCTGACCTTCGCCGCTAGCAACTGCGGACCCGCCATTTCCGGGTAGAAAAGCCGGTAGCCGGTGCCGAGAAATTTGCCGGCGCCGAGCGCGGCGCGGCCGTCCGTCACCAGGCTTGCGACATCCTCGGCCTGCATGTCATAGGCGCACAGGATCGCCCCGTCGCAGACCTTGCCGACAGCCGCCAGATCGCAGCCGCCCAGCCAGCCTTCCTTGAGGTCGATGATGAGGACCTTGGTGACCGGATGCGCCACCTCGCGCAGCTCGGCGATCAGACTGGTCACCGGCTCGAAGCGCCAGACCAGATAGGCGTGTAGCTCCGGCCATGGCCCGAAAACCTCGAGTCCGCTCGCTGGAAAGCTGGGGAAGCGCCGCTCCGGCACTGCGCGCTCGCAGGTCTCGACAATCCATTGCCGGACGAGCGCTCGCGCCGGTTCGGCGTTGACCCCGGCTTTGGCTGCGCGATCGACACAGGAGGGACAGAAGCACAGCGACAGCAGGAAATCCTCCTCGGGCGTGAGGCCGACGCCGTCCTTTTCGTGATGGTACTCATGGGCAAATCCCATGAAGGAAGGGCTTTCGAGTTCGATCCTGTCCGGTTTGTAGCCGTGCGAGATGTCCGCAACCAGCGCCCGGACATAGGCGCGCGCGTCGGGATGCGAGGGACAGAGATTGTAATAGTTGGGATCGCCGAAGGCGTTGCGAGTGACCGCCTCGGGATGAAGCATGCCGAGGCGGGTGTTGTGCAGGCACACCGTCCAGCAAGAGACCCCGGGGCCGCCCTGTTCCCGCCGGCGGACGAGTTGGCCAAGCACGTCGCCGCCTTCGCTGATCACATCCGCGACCTTGGGCTGGATGGCGAGGTCGGCCCATCGCGCCGCTGACGGCTTGAAATAGATGGTGCCATCCTCTGGAAAATAGGCTTTTCGCCGCGGGCTACGCGGCTGCAGGAAGCGACCGGCATGATAGGAGGTGGCCAGGCTGATCATGTTGAGGCCGGCGCGCTGGACAATATCGCGCTCGACCGTCTCCAGGCCGAGATCCTGAATGTCCCAGGGATAGGTCCACATCGAAAGCTGCATGCTCATCTTCGGTTCTTCGTCCCTTCCGGGCCGGCGTCAGCCTTCGACCGGCTCGGCCACTTGCATCAGGCAGTCGCCCGCCTCGCACATGGTGTGCAGCCGGCGCGACAGCACGATGCCGCTTTCGGAGAAACGTATCGCCTCCTCGGCAAGCTCCAGCCGTTCGAGATCGTGATACCATCCCGCCAGCTGGCCAGCACTGACGCTGTCGCCGAGGCGGACCGCAGGCTCGAACCAGCCGCGCCGCGTCGAGTAGATGCCCTGGCTGTGCCTCGACAGCGAAAGCAACCGCGTCGGCTTCGCCGGCTCTGCGTCCGATGTGAGCACCGGCGCCGCGACCACGCCCAGCTCGACCATCAGGCGATCGAGCGCGCGAGCGGTAAGCGTCATCGAATTGACGGTAGCGGTTCCGCCGCCGCCGAATTCGCCGCTGACGCCGATGGCGCCAGCCCGGCGCGCGGCACCCATCGAGGTCGGCGAGGCCTGGCCGTTGTCTGCGACGAAGCCGAACGGCATCCCGAGCGCGCGCATTAGCTCGACACCCCGCCGATGGCGCTCGGCATCGGCATTGCGCTCGACCAGCGCCGTCGGCAGATGCTCCATCGAGGTGCCGCCCGAATGGATGTCGAAGACGACATCGTGACGGGAAAACAGTTCCGTTTCCAGGAAATGGGCGAGCCGACTGGTCGGCGTGCCCGTCGGATCGCCCGGGAACGCGCGGTTGAGGTTGCCGCCGTCCAGCGGCGAGCAGCGCTTGGCGGCCATAACCGCCGGCGCATTCGCCATCGGCAGGATTGTGATGCGACCGCTGATTGCGGCCGGATCGAGCCGGCGGATCAGCTTGGCCAGCGACAGCTCGCCCTCATACTCGTCGCCGTGGTTGCCAGCCATCAGCAGCAGTGAGGGACCCTTCCCGTTGCGAATGGTGCAGATCGGTACCTTGACCTGGAAATAGGGTGAGCGGTCGACCGAGAACGGAATGCTGAGATAGCCGTGCGTTTTGCCTTCGCGGTCGAAATCGAGCGTGTGGACAAGGCCGGTATGCATGCTGTCCTCTCAGGCGGCCGCGACGGCGGTGACTTCGATGCGCAGGTCCGGGTCGGCCAGACGCGCTTCGACGCAGGCGCGTGCCGGCAGGCGCTCGGGATCCACCCAGGCATCGTAGATCTTGTTCATCGCGTCGAAATCGCCGATCTGCGGCAGGAAGATGTTGACCGCCACGAGCTTCGACTTGCTGCTGCCGGCCTCATGCAGCAGCGCCTCGACTTTGGCCAGAACATCGCTGGTCTGCGCTTCGATGCCCCCCTTGCGGTCGTTGGCGACCTGGCCGGCTATATGCACCATGCCGCCATACACCACCGCCTGCGACATGCGAGAGCCGGACTGGAAGTATTTGATCATCTCGGATCCTTTCGAGTTCTTTTTGGAGGCCTGGTCAGCCGAAATAGGTCGGAAAGACATGGGCCACACGACCGGTCTCATCCACGCCGAAAATAACGCGATAGCGGTCGAGGCAGGTGCAGGGATGCGAAATGCCGAATTCGATGACGTCGCCGACCGCGATGTCGTCGCCAGGCTGGAGAGCCAGGAAGGCATGCTGATCGTTGAGCTTGACTACCTGCGATTTCTCAGGTGAAGCCGGCAGCGGCTCGCCCGAACGATACACCCTGAGCGGCTTGGGAAAACCCTGGTCGAAGGAGACGTCGCGCATGCCCATGCCGCAAATGACGAGATCAGGTTCCGGCCGCGAAAGCACTTCGGCCCAGACACGCAGGACCGGACGGAAAGAATTGCGCGCCGAGGCGGTGGCGCCGCCGAGCTCGAAACCGCTGCGGCTGTCGACCGCGCCAAGCGATCGGTCATAGACGCCGTGGTCGTGGAAGAAGATGGCACCGCTGCGCAGCACCAGCGTCGCCTTGCCGTCCTGTTCGACCAGCGGCGAAAGCGCCGCCACCACCCTGTCGAAGAAGACCGACCCGCCGGCCGTCACGACCAGGGGAGCCTCGCCGCCGAGGCGAGCGCGGAGCCTGAGGAACATGTCGCCCACCGATGCCAGCAGCGCAGAGACCGCTTCATCGGTGCGCAGCGGATCAGGTTGAGCGGCAGCGCCTTCATAGGTGCCGACGCCGGCAATGCGCAGCCGTCCGCCGGTCGCAACGGCATCGGCGATTGCCTCGGCCTCGGCCGTGGTTCGTGCGCCCGCCCTCGCCGCGCCGAGCTCGACCAGGACACGCAACGGCGGGAGATCGGCAGCTGCCCGCCACGCATTCGCCAGTGCCCGCACAGCCGCGACCGAGTCGGCGAAGACATAGAGCTCGGCATCCGGCCACGCGCCAGTCAGTTTCGCGAGCCGGCCTGCACCACCGGCGCCGCCGACCTCGTTGGCAATGATCAGTCTCGAGAGACCCGCCTTCAGCATCACCGTTGCCTGCCTTATATCGGCGACCGTCGTGCCCCAGGCACCGGCCTTGACCAGCGAATGGGCGAGATCCGGCGCCATCGGCGTCTTGGCATGCGGCGCGACCGCAGCGCCCTGCTCGCGCGCATAACGCAGGAACAAGTCGCGATTTGAGGCGAAGGCCGCTTCGTCAAGGGTGAGCAGCGGCAGCGACATGCGGCCATCGGCCGGATGCCAGCCTTGCTGTCCGGCCAGGCTGGAATCCAATCCGGACGTGCCGGGGGGCACGCCACGGATACGATCGTCGAGCATGAAATTTTCATGCACGACAAGCGATTGGGCCGGTGTGTTCTCGCTCATCCGATGCTAACCCTTCCGTCGCCGAACAATGGCTCAACCGATTGCCGGCCAAGGCCTGAGGGAACCGCGTGCCAAATCCCTACTCCGGACCCATCATCGACGCCCATCACCATCTCTGGGATCTCAGCCTCGGCCGCCATCCCTGGCTGACCGCCTCTGCCGGCGAACGCGGCGGCCTCGGCGAGCTTGATGCCTTGCGCCGCAACTATCTGCCTGAGGATTATCTGCGCGACGCCGCCCGGCACCATGTCGTCGCCAGCGTCCATGTCGAAGCCGGCTGGGCGAGCGACGACAGCGTCGGCGAGACCCGCTGGCTCGAGACGCTCGACAAGTCGTGCGGCGTAGCGGCGCGCTACGTCGTCCATGTGCCGTTGGCGAGCCACAACGCGGCGGAGTTGATCGAGGCGCAGGCCGCGTTCGACCGCGTCATCGGCATACGCGACATTCTGAGCTGGGACCCTGATCCCGCCCGCCGCTTCGCCGCTCGCGACGGCATAATGGACGATCCCGCCTGGCGCGCCGGCCTTGGCTCGCTCGCCCGGTACGGGCTCTCCTTCGACCTGATGGTGTTTCCACGCCAACTGGCCGAGGCAGCGCACCTCGCCGCGGCCTTTCCCGACCAGCAATTCGTCCTCAACCATTGCGGCAGCCCGATCGACCGTGATCCCGAAGGCTTGCAGAGATGGCGAGACGGGCTGCGGCGGCTGGCCGAGCGCGACAACGTCGCCATCAAGATCTCCGACCTGGTCGCTTACGATCATGACTGGACGCTCGAAAGTCTGCGGCCGATCGTTCTGCATTGCATCGACTGCTTCGGCATGAAGCGCGCCATGTTCGGCTCCGACTTCCCGGTCGCCGGCCTGCACGCCTCGTTCGATGAGGTATATGACAGCTTCAAGGTCATCACCGCCGATCTTTCCCGGGATGAGCAGGCGGCGCTGTTCTTTGGCAACGCCGCTCGCATCTATCGCCTGGACGCCGGGTCATCGCCGGGCTTGCTCCCTGCCTGAGAGCAGCAGCAGCCCGAGGATGAGCGAACCGAACAGGATGCTGCGCCAGCCGGGCGATGCATTGACCACGGTGATCAGCGCAGTGATCGTCACCAGCAGGACGGCTCCCGGGATGGTGCCGGCATAGGTGCCGAGCCCGCCGAGGATCGAGGTGCCGCCAAGCACCACTGCGGCGATCGAGGCGAGCAGATAAGGATCGCCGATCCCGACATAGCCCTGCCCGTTCATGCCGAGCACCAGCACGCCCGCGAGCCCCGCCGTGAATCCGCTGATGCCGTAGACAGCCAATGTCGTGGAAGTGATCGGCACGCCCGACAGCGAAGCCGCAAGCGGATTGGCGCCCATGGCGAAGATGCGGGCGCCGAAAGGCGTTGCATGCATCAGTGTCAGCACGAGCACGGAAACCGCGATCCATAGCAGGATGCCAGCCGGGATGCCGGCCGGCCGCGCATTGCCAAGCCAATGAACCAGCGGGTTCTCGGCGGTGACGGCACTGCCGCCGGCAATGATGATCAGCAGACCCTGCAGGAATGTCGCCATGGCCAGCGTCATGATCATCGGATGGACGCGCAGCAGCGCCACCCCTAACCCGTTGACCACGCCGATAGCTGTGGTCAGCGCAAGCACCGCGAGCACGGAGGCAAGGCCGGTCGGATCGGCCTGCCATGACAGCAGCGGCAGGCTGATGGCGCTGACGGTGACGATCGCTGCCACCGAGAGATCGATCCCGCCGGCGATCACCACGAAGGTCTGCCCGGCCGCCACGAGGCCGATCACCGCGCCAAGTTCTACCAGGTAGCGCAGATGTCCGTAGGCGCCGAAGCCGCGCGATGCGATGCTCGCCGCAATCCAGACTGCGACGACGATGGCAAGGGTGAGGAACGGTCGGCTGGTGAGGATCGCCCTGGCGCGTCTGCCGCCGGGGCTATCGGTCCACGCTGTCATTGCTGCACCTTGCGGAATTGCGGGATGGCGACCGCGCCGATGATGATCAGCCCTTGCGCGACATACTGCGCTACCGGGGTGAAGCCGAGGAAGAACATCACGCTAATCATCAGGCTGAGCAGCAGGCTGCCGGCGAGCGCGCCTCGCATGGTGCCCTGCCCGCCGAGAAAGCCAATGCCGCCAAGCACGGCAGCGGCAATGGAATTGAGCGTGAAGGCGGTGCCGATGACCGGATCGCCAGAGCCCGTTTGCGCGGCGACGAACAGCCCGGCGCCGGTCGACAAGAGGCCGCTGATCGCATAGGCGGCCACACGCGCCGCGTCGACCGGCACACCGGAACGGTAAGCCCCGACCGGATTCTCGCCGGCGGCATAGAGGCTCAATCCAAGCGGCGTGGCGAGATAGAGCTTCCACAGCAGGACGACCACCACCAGCAGCACGAACGCCGCTGGCGTGTCGCCGGCAAGCAGGTCGGACAGCCAAGCCGGGATGGAGCCGCCAGGCCTCGGCAGGATCAGCAGTGCGGCGCCACCGATGATGAACGAGCCGGCGAGCGTCACCACGATCGCCGGCAGGCGCAGCCTGACCACGATGAAGCCGGTCGCGGCGCCAATGCCGAGCCCGGCAAGCGCCACGGCGGCCGCGCCGCCGGCGACGCCCAGCGGTCCGCCCATGCTGGTCGCGGCAATGACCGCGCCGAGGCTGACGGTCGCGCCGATCGCAAGGCTGATGCCGCCGGTGAGCATGAGGATCGCCTGCGCCATCGCCACCAGCGCCAGCGGGAACCAGCTCTGGGTGAACTTGGCAAAGCCGGAGACCGTGAACAGGCCCGGAAAAAGCACGGCATAAGCGATGAGAAACGCCAGCACCACCAGGAAGAGGCTGCGAACGCCGATGTTGCGGCGCGCCTGCACCTGCCAGTAGAGCGCGCCGTCGGCTCTCGCGGATGGAATGATGCTCATGCCGCCACCTTCCGCCTCTCTGCACCCATCGCCGCCGACACGATGGCTTCCTCGCTCAGCGCGGCACGCTCGAGCATCCTGGCGACCCGGCCTTCACGAACCACCGCGACGCGGTCGCATAGATGCACCAGTTCCGGCGTATCGGAACTGAGCAGCACGACCGCCTTGCCAGCGGCGGCGAAGGCGCGAAGCATCAGATAGATTTCGCGCTTGGTCTCGACGTCGACGCCACGCGTCGGATCGTTGAGCAGCAGCACCAGCGGATCGTGCGGCATCCACTTCGCCAGCGCGACCTTCTGCTGATTACCGCCCGACAAGGCCTGCGCCGGACGCTGCAGGTCGCCCTTGATGGAAAGCTGGGCGGCGAGATCCCTTCCCTTCTGGCGTTCAGCCTTGCGGCTGCGCAGCTTCAACGACGAAAGTCTTGCGAGGGAAGGCAACATCATGTTGGTGATGATCGGATGAATAAGGTGGAGGCCCTCGCGCTTACGGTCGGCTGGCACATAGGCGAGCCCCAGCGCGTTGGCTTTCGGCACATTACCCGGCAGGCCCGACACGCCGTTTACCGTCGCCGAAACCGTCCTCGCCGGGATGGCCCCATAAAGACCGAGCAGCAGATCCTCCTGCCCCTGACCGACCAGGCCGCCTATGCCCAGCACCTCGCCGGTCCCGATGTCGAGGTCGACGTCGTGCATCAGGCCGACCGAGAAGCCGCGGACCGAGATGGCGGCGCCGGGCGATATCGACGGCTGCCATTTCGGAAAGAGATCGCCGGGGTCGCGCCCGACCATCAGGCGCACCAATCCAGTCGCATCGGTTCCCTCCAGCGGCCGGTCGGCCGTGCAGGCGCCGTCCTTCAGCACCGTCACATGCTGGCAGAGCGCCATCACCTCGTTGAGCCGGTGCGAGATGTAGAGAATGGCCACGCCTTCTCCACGCAGCCGTCCCAAAAGGTCGGTGAGGATTTTCGTTTCCGTCGCCGAGAGCGACGAGGTCGGCTCGTCGAGGATGAGCACGCGCGGCCGGCGATAGAGAGCCTTGGCGATCTCCACCATCTGCCGTCGCCCGAGAGATAGATTCCCAACCGGTGTCGACAACGGCTCGTCGAGGCCGACGAGTTTGCATGCCGCCTTCGCCCGCGCGGCAAGCTCCTTGTAGTCGACCAGCCCGAAGCGCTTGGGATAGGCGCCGATGCCGATGTTCTCGGCTATCGAAAGGCTGGCCGTCAGGCTGAGCTCTTGCTGCACGACGGCGATGCCGGCCTGTCGCGCGAGCGCTGGCGTCATGCGTGCCACGGCACGCCCATCGACCTCGATGGTCCCGCTGTCCGGGCGCAAGGCGCCCGACAGGAGGTTGATCAAGGTCGACTTTCCGGCGCCGTTCTCGCCGAGCAGCGCATGCACGCGGCCCGGTTGGAGAGCGATGGAAACGTCGCGCAGGACGGGGTTGCCGAAGAACGCCTTCGACACCCCCCGCGCGGCAAGGAGCGGAGCCATGGTCAATGCTGCGACCCTTCGCCTACTTCTGCGCCAGCAGCTTCTTGAACAGCTCCTCATCGTAGGGCGAATAGATGTAGCCGTCAGCCGGGAAATCTTTCGCCCGGGCGAGGTATTGATCGATGTTGGAATTGTCGATGACCGGCAGCGGAATCTTGACGAAGGCCGGCACGTCCTTGCCCTCCAGCGCCTGGACCGCGGTGTAGGTGGCAAAGGCGCCGAGCCAGTTCGGCTGCATGGTCGCCCAGCTCTTCAGGCCCTTTTCCTTCCACAGCTCGAGGAACTGGCGCGCATTCTCGCCGGTGATCGGCACCTGGTCGCGGCCCTGCTTGTCGAGCGCGAGCACCGCACCGGCCGAGAGCGCGCCGCCGAGCGACAGGATGCCGTCGATCTCGGGATTGGCGAACAGCAGGCTGGTGACGGCTTCCTGGGCCGGCGCGACATTGTACGGCGTGTTGGTCTCGGCGAGGATTTTCACGTCGGGGTGGGCCTTGAGCTCGGCATCGGCGCCCTTGCGGCGGTCGTCGCTGACCGAAACGCCGGCCGGGCCGTTGAGGATGAGGATCTTGCCCTTGCCGCCGATGGCGTCAATCAGGAACTTCGCAGCCTGGTCGCCCCACTGCGAGGAATCCGTGTTGACCTTGGCCGTCACCTGGTCGGTATCGACCAGGCTGTCGAAGTTGATGATCGCGATACCCTTGGCGCAGGCATCCGCGATCACACGCGCCGGAGCGGTCGAGGAACCGGCGATCAGGATGATGGCGTCGACATTGGAATCGATCATCGACTGGATCTGCTGGATCTGCACATTGGCGTCGCCCTGGGCGTCGGTCACGACCAGCTTGTCGACCAGCCCCTGCTTCTTGAGCGCCTCGACCTCGGCTTCGATCGTGCCCTGGGTCTGCTTCATCCAGGTCGGCACGGAATAGATGTTGGCCCAGCCGATCGTATACGGCGCCTTGCGGTCGCCCTTGATGCACTTCGCGGCCGCATCGGCCTGCGAGCCGACACCGACGGCCAGGACGAGACCGAGGCAAAAGGCGCTGACGGATGCGAAAAACGATGACTTCTTCATGACAGTTCCCCTTCTGTAGCTCTTGTCCGGACGTGCGGAGTCGGGACGGCGAAACACCGCGGTTGCCGCGTCGCGGAAACCGCTCGTTCGTCGGCTGGACTTCTTCTGCCCGGCTCGTTAGTTTATCCGATATTCCAGACAACATGTCTGTATATCGGACAGACGGGATGCTAGACTGAGCCTTGACATCTTTCAAGCGTCTTGAGACGAGAGCCGAAAATGATTTTTGAGCGGCTGGCATGAGCGAAGGCGCAACTGGTTTGATCGAGGCAGGCGCCGGGGCACAACCGCAGGCCGGCGAGCGCCGCCGCGGCATCGACCGCGTCATCATGCTGCTCGAGGCCCTGCTGAAGCATCGCGCGCCGATGCGCATCGGCGACATCGCAAAGATGATCAACGCACCCCGTTCGACGACCTATGAGATCGTCAACAGCCTGCTCGAAGCCGAGATGCTCGAAAATGTCGGGTCCGAGGGCTACGTCTATTTCGGGCGGGCGATGCACTTGTTCGGATGGGCGTACTCGCATCACAACGCACACTATCGCCGCATCCTTGAAACGCTGGACAGGATGGCGGCCGAGACCGGTGAGACCGTTCAGCTCTGTGGTCTGCGCGGCAACAAGTATGTCGTTCTCGATTGCCGGGATTCTCCCGGCCCTTTCCGCATCTCGAGCGATGTCGGCGTCGAGGTGCCGATCCCCTGGACGGCGTCGGGGCGGCTGCTGGTCGGCCATATGCAGGAGAGGGAACTCAAGAATTTCATTCCTGCCGCCGACTACGAACTCCCCGACGGTCGGGTCATTGCTCCCGACGAATTCTTCGCCGATGTCGACCTGGCTCGCCGGCAGGGCTTCAGCGAGACCTCGGCGCTCGCCGACCGTTTCACCTGGTGCATGGCGGCTCCCATCCGCGACAGCCACGGCGCCATCAAGACGACGCTTTGCTTTGTGCTGCCGGTCGATACGCCGGAGCCGCGTCGCAACCAGTTGCTTGAGCTGCTGCGCGAGCGCGCCCGCGCACTGTCGCTCGCCGGAAGCTGAGCCGGAATGCGGCCGTCTGGCCCAGTCGAATGCCGCGACTACCGGTTGCGGCACAACGACGGTCTTGCGACATAGCGCCAATGGCGTCCGCTCCCTCGATCACCAAGGCCGCGCTCTGGATGGCGCTGTCGATCGCCTCGTTCCTGGCGATGTCGGTCGCTGGCCGTACCGCGACGGCCGCGCTCAATGTCTTCCAGGTGCTGGAGCTGCGCTCGGTGATCGGCTTCTTCATCCTGCTGCCGCTGGTGCTGACGGGCGGCGGCTTTAGGGCGATGCGCACCCAGCGCCCGCTCGCCCACATCGCCCGCAACGTCGTCCACTATGCCGGCCAGGCCGCCTGGCTCTATGCGCTGACCTTGATTCCGCTGGCCGTGCTGATCTCGATCGAGTTCACGACCCCGATCTGGACGGCGATCCTGGCGGTGAGCTTTCTCGGCGAAAGGCTGTCGCGGGCCAGGCTGACGGCAATCGTGCTGGGGCTGATCGGCGTGGTGATAATCGTGCGTCCCGGCGTCGGCTCGGTCGATCCCGGGCATCTCGTCGTGCTGGGAGCCGCAATGTGCTTCGGCGTCTCGGTGGTCATGGTCAAGTCGCTGACGCGAACCGACAGCGTCGTACGCATCATCTTCTGGATGCTGATCATTCAGTCCGTGGT
>NZ_RZSV01000196.1:0-11010 GCF_004023205.1 Mesorhizobium sp. M1A.F.Ca.IN.020.03.2.1
GCGCCCGCCTGCGGGACTCGGCCAGCGTCTGGCAGGGCTTCTCCGACAGCAGGGCGGCGCTGGCCGACCTTGCGACGTCTCATAAGCTGATTGCCATGACCAATGCCCGGCGCTGGGCTCTCGACCATTTCGAGAAGCAGCTCGGATCGCCCTTTTTTGCCACCTTCACTGCCGACGATACCGGCACGGAAAAACCGGATCCCGCCTTTTTCCAGAAAGTCTTCGATTTCGTGGCGTCGCGCGGCGACAGCAAGGACGACATCCTGCACGTCGCGCAAAGCCAGCATCACGACATCGGCATATCCCGGGCGCTCGGCATGACCAACTGCTGGATCGAGCGCCGTCATGCCCAGAAGGGCTATGGCGGCACGATCGAGCCCGAGCGCTTCACCGTGCCGGACTACCACTTCACCTCGATGGCCGCATTTGCGGCGGCCGTGCGGGAGAGCATGAAAGAACGAACCTGAACCCAAGCCCGGAAAAGCCGCAGCAAGACGCGCGTCCTGACCAACCAACGAAAGGGGAATGACATGACCGACAAGATCACCAACTGGACCGGAGCAGACGATGCGATGGTCGAAAACGCCATCCGGCGAGGCGCGAGCCGCCGCGAACTCCTCAAGATGCTGCTGGCGGGCGGCGCCGCGGTTGCCGCGGGCGGCGTTGTGCTTGGCCGTGCCACGCAGGCCGTCGCCGCCACGCCGGTCTCCGGCGGAAACTTCAAGGCGGCCGGCTGGTCGTCATCGACGGCCGACACGCTCGATCCGGCAAAGGCATCGCTCTCCACCGACTATGTCCGGTGTTGCTCGCTCTATAACCGTCTGACCTTCCTCGACAAGGATGGCAAGACGCAGATGGAACTGGCCGAAAGCATCGACAGCAAAGACGCAAAGACCTGGACGGTGAAGCTGCGCAAGGGCGTCACCTTCCACGACGGCAAGGACCTGACGGCTGACGACGTCGTCTTCTCGCTCAAGCGCCATCTCGACAAGGCGGTCGGCTCCAAGGTCGCCAAGATCGCCGCACAGATGACCGGCTTCAAGGCGGTCGACAAATCGACGGTCGAAATCACCCTGGCCGATCCGAATGCCGACCTTCCGACCATCCTGGCGCTGCACCACTTCATGATCGTGGCCGACGGCACCACCGACTTCTCCAAGGGCAACGGCACAGGCGCCTTCGTGCTGCAGACGTTCGAACCGGGCGTCCGTTCGGTCGTCACCAAGAACAAGAACTACTGGAAGTCGGGCAAGCCCTATCTCGACTCCTTCGAATTCATCGCCATCAGCGACGACAGCGCCCGGGTCAACGCCTTGCTTTCCGGCGATATCAATTTTGCTGCCGCGATCAATCCGCGCGCAATGAAGCTGCTGCAGAGCCAGCAGGGCTTCGAACTGTCGAAGACGACCTCGGGCAACTATACGGACCTCAACATCCGGCTCGACATGGATCCGGGCAGCAAGGCCGATTTCGTGACCGGCATGAAATACCTCGTCAACCGCGAGCAGATCGTGAAATCGGCATTGCGCGGCCTCGGCGAAATCGGCAACGACCAGCCCGTCTCGCCGGCGAACATCTTCCACAATGCGGACCTCAAGCCGAAGACTTTCGATCCGGACAAAGCGAAGTTCCACTTCAAGAAGGCGGGCCTGCTCGGCCAGTCCATTCCGGTGGTCGCCTCGGACGCCGCGACCTCGTCGATCGACATGGCGGTCATCATCCAGGCCGCCGGCGCGGAAATCGGCATGAAGCTCGACGTTCAGCGGGTCCCATCCGACGGCTACTGGGACAATTACTGGCTCAAGGCGCCTGTCCATTTCGGCAACATCAATCCGCGCCCGACGCCGGACATCCTGTTCTCGCTGCTTTACGCCTCCAACGCGCCCTGGAACGAAAGCCAGTACAAGTCCGAGAAGTTCGACAAGCTGCTCGTCGAGGCGCGCGGCCTCCTCGACCAGGCCAAGCGCAAGGAGATCTACGGGCAGATGCAGACCATGATCTCCGAGGAAGCAGGCACCATCATCCCGGCCTACATCTCCAACGTCGATGCCCTCTCCAGCAAGGTGAAGGGTTTGGAGGCGAACCCGCTCGGTGGCATGATGGGGTACGCAATGGCGGAATACCTCTGGCTCGAAGCCTAAGAGGCGCCTGCAGGGGACCGGTCAGCCGGTCCCCTGCACTGCATTGCGCAAGATTGTTTGGCCGAACGCAACCGCAGGGAGCTTCCATGAAGTCTGGGGTTCTAAACCTCGTGCTGAAGCGGCTGGCGATCGCGATCGTCACCCTTCTGATCGTCCTGTTCGCCGTGTTCTTCGCCACCAGCATGCTGCCGGGCGACACGGCGTCGATCCTGCTTGGGCAGGCGGCGACGCCCGAGGCGGTCGCCGGCCTGCGCGAGGCCATGCATCTCAACGATCCGGCGATCCTGCGCTTCCTGCGTTGGCTTGTCGGTCTGCTCCACGGCGATCTCGGTACCTCCTACGCCAACGAAATGCCGGTCGCGGCCCTGATCGGCGGGCGCTTCGTCAACACCATGAAGCTCGCCGGCATCACCACGCTGATCTCGGTGCCGCTGGCGCTGACGCTCGGCATCACCGCCGCCATGTTGCGCGGCTCCGTCTACGACCGCACCGTCACCGTGCTTTCGATCGGCGTGATCTCCGTGCCGGAATTCATGGTCGCGACCCTCGCCGTCCTGCTCTTTGCCGTTTATCTGAAATGGCTGCCGGCGTTGTCTTCGGTCAACGAGGCGCACTCGCTTGCCGACCTCGTGCGCATCTATTCGATGCCGGTGATTACCCTCACCTTCGTCATCTCGGCCCAAATGATCCGCATGACGCGCGCCGCGGTGATCGAAACGCTCTCAACGCCTTATGTCGAGATGGCGCTTCTCAAAGGCGCCTCGCGCAGCCGCATGGTGCTCAAGCACGCCCTTCCGAACGCGCTTGGGCCGATCGTCAACGCGGTCGCGCTCTCGTTGTCCTATCTGGTCGGCGGCGTCATCATCGTCGAGACGATCTTCAATTATCCCGGCATCGCCAAGCTGATGGTCGATGCGGTCGCGACCCGCGACCTGCCGCTGATCCAGAGCTGCGCGATGATCTTCTGCCTTGGCTATCTCCTGCTCATCACGGCCGCCGACATCGTCGCCATCATGTCCAACCCGAGGCTCAGATGACAGTGGCGCGCGCGGCATCCTCCCGACGGTCCTTCCTGGGCCACAGCTACAACCTCGTGGGCGTCGTGGCCTCGCTGGTCATTCTGGCGTGGACGCTGGTCGCGATCTTCGCGCCCTACATCATTCCCCATCCGATCGGCGATATCGTCGACGACGACTATTTCGGCCCGATGCGCCAGGGCCTGTGGCTCGGCTCGGACTATCTAGGGCGTGACATGCTCTCCAGGGTTCTCATGGGAGCACGCTACACCGTCGGCATATCGCTTGCCGCCGTCTCGATCGCCTGCTTTTCAGGGGTCGTGCTGGGGATGATCGCGGCCGTCACCGGCGGCTGGTTCGATACCTGCCTCAGCCGCTTCCTCGACGCCATGAACTCCATCCCCAGCAAGCTGTTCGGCCTTGTTGTCGTCGCCGCGGTCGGCTCATCGATCCCGGTGCTGATCCTGACGCTCGCCGTCATCTACATCCCGGGCGCCTACCGCTTCGCGCGGGCGCTTGCCGTCAACATCAACACCATGGATTTCATGACCGTCGCCCGCGTCCGCGGCGAGAGCACTATCTATCTCATCGGCTCCGAGATCCTGCCGAACATCATCCGGCCTGTGCTTGCTGACTTCGGCCTGCGCTTCGTCTTCATCGTGCTTTTGCTCTCCGGCCTGTCCTTCCTCGGGCTCGGTCTGCAGCCGCCTTTAGCCGACTGGGGCGCGCTGGTGCGCGAGAACATCGGCGGCCTGCCCTTCGCGGCCCCGGCCGTCATCGTGCCGTCGCTGGCGATCGCCAGCCTGACCATTAGCGTCAACCTCTTAATCGACAACCTGCCGCAGAAGATCAGGGACCGGGACGCATGACCAATCTCGTCGAGGTCAGAAACCTTCGGATCGAGGCAAAGACCGACGCCGGACGTCTGGTCGAAATCATCAAGGGCGTCAGCCTCGACATCGCCGATGGCGAGATCGTCGCCCTGATCGGCGAGAGCGGCTCCGGCAAGACGACGGTGGCGCTCTCCCTCATGGGCTATGCGCGGCCCGGCTGCCGGATTACTGGCGGCGAGATCAATGTCAACGGCAAGAACATGGCTGCGCTTACCGAGCGGGAACGCGCCAGGTTGCGCGGCACCGACATCGCCTATGTTCCGCAAAGCGCCGCCGCCGCCTTCAACCCCTCGTCGACCATCATGGAGCAGGTGATCGAAGTCACGCGCATCCACGGCCTGATGCCACCCGAGCAGGCGCGAAAGCGCGCGGTCGAGCTGTTCCGGGCCTTGTCGCTGCCTGATCCGGACGGTATCGGCGCCCGTTATCCGCACCAGGTTTCAGGCGGGCAATTGCAGCGGCTGGCGGCCGCCATGGCGCTGATCGGCGATCCCAAGCTGGTCATCTTCGACGAGCCGACGACCGCACTCGACGTGACGACCCAGATCGACGTGCTCAAAGCATTCAAGTCGGTGATGAAGGCGGGCGGGATAGCGGGAGTCTATGTTTCCCACGACCTCGCGGTGGTCGCCCAGATCGCAGATCGCATCGTGGTGCTGAAGGGCGGCGAGGTGCAGGAGACCGGCACGACGGCCGGAATCCTTTCGGCTGCCCAGCATCCCTATACACGGGAATTGCTGGCCGCTTTCGAGCCGAAGTCGAGGCAGATACGGGCCGATGAAGATTCCGGACCAAAACCGCTGCTTCGCATCGACAATCTGATAGCCGGATACGGCCCGGTGAAACGTGACGGGCAGCCGGTTATCCGCGCGGTCGATTCCGTCAGCCTGATCGTGGAGAAGGGCCGCAATCTCGGTGTCATCGGCGAGTCCGGTTGCGGAAAATCGACGCTGGCGCGCGCCATCGCGGGCATTCATCCAGCGGCGACCGGCGATATCGTCTTCGACGGCAAGGCACTGGAGCGCGCCGCCCGGAAACGCACTCGCGACCAACTGCGCGAGATGCAGATCGTGTTCCAGTATGCCGATACCGCGCTCAATCCCGCCAAGCCCATTGAGGACATCATCTCGCGACCGCTGGCCTTCTATCACGGGCTCGACAGGCAGGCGCGCTCGAAGCGTGTCGACGAGTTGCTCGACATGGTGCGCCTGCCGAGGTCGCTGCGCTACCGTCATCCCTCGGAGCTCTCGGGCGGCCAGAAGCAGCGCGTGAACTTCGCGCGCGCGCTGGCGGCCGGTCCGAAGCTCATCATCTGCGACGAAATCACCTCAGCGCTCGACACGGTTGTAGCGTCCGCCGTGATCGAGCTGCTCAAGGAGCTGCAGCGCGAGCTGGGGCTCTCCTATATCTTCATCAGCCACGACCTCTCCGTCGTCGAGGCCATCTGCGACGAGATCATGGTCATGTACAATGGTGAGCGGGTGGAGCAGATCACGCCCGACAACGTCAAGTCGCCCACGCACCCCTATTCCAAACTTCTGTTCTCCTCCGTGCCGAAGCTCGATCCGACCTGGCTCGACGGCCTCGTCCGCGACCCCGAGCTGGTCAGCCAGTACGGCCACCGCTGACCAAACTGACCGTAGGGGATTCGCCGGACTACAGTTGCGAGCAGAGCCGGTAGGCCTCATAGATTGACGAGTAGATGTCCCTGCTGGCGACCGCGTCTCCAATGCGGTGCAGGACGAAGGATCCTGGAGCTTGGAGCCCTTGCACCCCCTTTGTCGCCACTCCCGTCATGAGCGCGATGTCGGTGACGCCCTTATTGGCGGAGCGGGCACGCAATTCCTGGTAGATATCTTCCATAGGTGCCGTGCCGCGCTCGACAATGAGTTGGGCCGCGGTCATTTCCGTTTCTGCACCGGTGAGCTCATGCCGGAACCGGGCGGCGATGCCGTTGCCGTGGCGCGCTGCCTTGATGAGCCGCAGATCGCCGACGACGCGGATGCCGAGTTCGGACGCGAGTTTGCGGAAACTGACCCGGTCCGGATAGGGTGTCTCGATCGCCAGGGTGTCGTCCGCCATGGCCACGCTGACCGCATGTCCCAGGCGGGCAAGATGCAGGGCACAGGATATGGCGGCCTGGCGTCCAGTCTCATCGTAGATGAGCACATCGGCCTTCGCAGGCACGACCCCGGTCAAGATGTCCCAGACGCTGTCGCAATGTTCAGCGCCCTCCAGCCACTCCATGTCGGGGATGCCGCCTGTGGCGACGATAACGGCATCCGGTTTCTCGGCAAGCACTCCATCTGCGTCCGCATAGGTGTTGAGACGGACGTCTACGCCGAGGCGCGCGACTTCGTCGATGCGCCAGTCGACTATACCGAACAGATCCTTGCGGTCGGAAGCCGAGGCCGCAACGAGCACCTGCCCGCCGAGCCGGGCCCCGGCTTCGAACAAGGTCACGCTGTGCCCGCGCTCGGCGGCGACCCGGGCCGCCTCCATTCCGCCCGGACCGCCGCCGACGACGACCACCCGTTTCGGCGTTTCGGTCCGGTCAATGATGTGGCTGACGGTCGTTTCATGGCCGCTGGCGGGGTTGTGAATGCAATGGACCTTCTTGTACAGGCAGTAGGACGCGCCGATGCACGGGCGGATGCGGTCTTCTTCGCCCCGCATCACCTTGTTGACGATATGCGGGTCGGCAATATGCGCCCGGGTCATGCCGACCAGATCGACAAGGTTTGCGCGGATCGCGTGCCGCGCCGTGGCTACGTCCCTGATGGCGGCGGCGTGGATGACCGGCAGCCTGGTTTCCCGCTTGAACTGCCCAACCAACGGCAGAAACGGCGCGCTCCTGATAAACATGCCGGGCATATTCTGCTCGGCCAGTGACAAGTCGGTGTCCATACGGCCGAAGATGCAGTTGAAGAAATCGACATGGCCTTCGCGCTCGAACAGCCGGGCGAAGGCAAGGCCTTCCTCGAAATCCGATCCGTCGTCGACCGCCTCGTCGATCACGAAGCGGATCCCGACGGCGAAGTCGTCGCCCACCGCGCGGCGGATCGCTTCGTGAACCATCAGCCCGAAGCGCGCGCGGTTTTCCAGCGAGCCGCCGAAAGCGTCCGTGCGCCTGTTGGTTCTGCGCGACAGGAATTGGCCGATCAGATGGCCGCCGGTGACGGTCTCGACGCCGTCCAGGCCGCCGTCAACGCAGCGCCTGGCGGCACTGGCGTAGTCCTTGACGATCCTGTCGATGTCCGCGGCGTCCATTTCTTTGGGGAAATTCCGGTTTCGCGTCTCGCGGACGCGTGACGGCGCAACCGGGGGCAACCAGTGACTGGCATAGGCAGTAGCGCGCCGGCCGAGATGCGAGACCTGACACATGACCGTCGCGCCGTGGCGATGAATTCGCTGCGACAGCGATTGGAGATGGGGGATGATGCTATCGCTGGAAAGATCCAGCTGACCGCCGCCCCAGCTCGAATCGGGCGACGTCATAGCCGAGCCGCCGACCATAGTCATCGCCAGGCCGCCGCGCGCCTTCTCTTCATGATAGCGCTGATAGCGCTCGAGCGGCAGGCCACCCTCGTCCAGCATTGAGGCATGACTGGTGCTGACGACGCGGTTGCGCAGCGTTAGACCCTTGAGCCGAAACGGCTGAAGCAGTGGATCGCCGGATGTGCTCCCCGCTTGGAATGCCGCTGCCGGCACATGCTGCTCCGAACCATTCATGAGGGTTATAGTTCGCGATTTGCAGGACTGCAGGAAAGCTTGAAAATTGTTGGGGCGGCTATACGCTTGGCGTATGGCTGGCTTCGCAAAACTCGTTCCATCCGCACGCGGACTCCTCGTTTTCGAGGCCGCTGTCCGTTCAGGAAGTTTCACGGCCGCAGCGCGCGAGTTCAACGTCACGCAACCCTCGATCAGCCGCAGCATCGCTCAGCTGGAGGTCGATCTCGGCGTGGCTCTGTTCACGCGCGGTCCAACGGGATTGTCCCCGACCCCGGAGGGGCGCGCCCTCTATTCGGCTGTACGGGAAGGATTTGACAGCATCGAGGAGGCGATCGGCACGATCAAGCGGAACAGTGCCGCAAAGCCGGTGGTTACCCTTTCGCTCTCGAGCTCTCTCGCTACGCACTGGTTCGTTCCGAGGTTAACGGCGTTCAACACGCGATTTCCCGACGTGGACCTGAGGTTCGAACTCATCGCCGGCGTTCTGCGAGGACCCGCCGAGAATGTCGAGCTTGCCACCAGAATCCTGGCCGACGACGACACCCACTATCACCGCTGGGCCTTCTCGCCGGAAATCATCGTTCCGGTGTGCAGCCCATCCTATCTGTCGCACCACGGCCGCTTGAACCATGACTCGGACGGCGAAGGTCATATCCTGCTTCATCTCACCGACGCCAAGGAGCAGTGGCTGGACGCCTGGGGCAGCGTAGCCCACCGCAAGACCAGCAGGGCGAAATGGCTCGAATTCTCGGACTACGCGGTCGTGCTTCAAGCCGCGATGAACGGAGAAGGCGTGGCGCTCGGCTGGCTCAGCAATGTCTCAAGGGCACTGCTTCAGGCAACGCTCGTTCCGGCCTCGGACAGGCAGATCAACACCGGACGGATCCATGAATTGATTGCACCTCGCTCACGGCCAGTGCGGCCGATCGTCTCCGATATCCGCGCCTGGATGATCGCCGAGATGCAAGCCGAGTTGAAAGCGTTGCGCGCACTATTGCAGCCCGGGGTCCTGTAGCCCGGACCGCAGCAGACAACTGCAGCGCCCGGCACAGCTACCCGCTGACTACATGGGAAACAGGCTGGGCAGCGGCATGTGCGATTTGACGATCGGCGACTTCAGCACCACGAAGCTGAAATACTTGTCGATGCCGATATCCATATCGGTCAGCCGCTCCATGATCGTCTGGTACTCGCCAATCCCGGCGGTCACGAATTTCATCAGATAGTCGTAACCGCCCGACACGAGGTGGCATTCGATGACCTGATCGATCTTCTCGACGACGGCGAGAAAGCGGGCAAAGTCCACCTGGCGATGGTTCTTCAAGGTGATTTCGGTGAACACGGTCAGTGTCTGGCCGAGCTTGCCGATGTTGACCTGCGCGGAATAGCCCTCGATATAACCTTCCGACTGGAGCTTCTTGACCCGCATCAGGCACGGGCTCGGCGACAGGTGCACCAGTTCGGCCAATTCCACATTGGTGATGCGGCCGTTCTTCTGCAATTCATGCAGAATCTTGATGTCGATCCGATCCAGTTTCACGTCCATCTCCGAAGAACGCAAGCCACAGCACAAAATGCCGCCACTTCTCTAGCCGTGACACTACCACAGCCCGCAGGCCTGTCTATCCGATGGGCCTGCTCTGACACGCAGGGACTCTCGATTTCATTGCGCGCTACGGAATAAAATTCTGCCTGAAGCATAACTGCGGCAGCGGCTGCCTGCGCAACGCGCTAGATTCGAGCCTCGAAGCAGAGAGAGGACCATGCGCGCGCCGCTGCAACAGATCGAGACATCCGGCGAACTGCCGCAATCCGCGGATGCGGTGGTGATCGGCGGAGGCATCGTCGGCGTCTTCGCGGCCTACTACCTGGCTAGGCGCGGCTTGAAGGTCGCGCTTGTCGAAAAAGGACGCATCGGCGCCGAGCAATCCAGCAGGAACTGGGGATGGTGTCGCCAGCAGAACCGCGACGCCCGCGAACTGCCGATGGCGACGCGCAGCCTCGATCTCTGGGAGTGCTTTGCGGCAGAAAGCGGCCAGGACACCGGCTTTCGCCGCTGCGGCCTGCTCTATCTCAGCAATGACGAGGCGGAACTGGCCGGCTGGGCGCGCTGGCGTGACTTCGCCAGAACGGCGGGCGTCACCACGCACATGCTCGACAGCGCCGAGGCCAGCGAGCGGGGCCGCGCCACCGGCAGGACCTGGAAAGGCGGCGTCTTCTCGCCGACCGACGGGACCGCCGATCCGTCGCAGGCCGCGCCAGCGGTCGCCCGCGCCATCCTCCAGCTTGGCGGCACGGTGCATCAGAATTGCGCCGCGCGCGGTATCGAGACCGAGGGCGGTCGCCTGAGCGGCGTGATCACGGAAAGCGGTACGATCCGGACGAAAGCGGCGGTTTTGGCCGGTGGCGCCTGGGCGTCCTCCTTTTGCCGCCAGTTCGGTTTCCGGTTTCCGCAGGCCTCGATCCGCTCCTCCATCCTGTCCGTCTCGCCCGGCGCGGGGGGCTTGCCGGATGCGCTGCACACGGCAAAGATCTCGGCGACGCGGCGCGGTGACGGCGGCTACACCCTCGCCATAAGCGGGCGCGGACGCGTCGACGTGACGCCGCAGCAGCTGCGCTTCGCTTCGCAGTTCGTCCCCATGTTCCTGAAGCGCTGGCGCAGCCTCGCGCCCGGCGGGTTGCAGGGGGTGCGCTCAGGCCACGAAACGCTCCAACGCTGGCGGCTCGACCGGCCGACGCCGATGGAGCGGATGCGTATCCTCGATCCGATGCCGGATCAGGCGACCATCCGCCTGACCCATGCCCGCGCGCTCGAGCTGCTGCCTGCGCTGCGGCAGACGAAGATCAGCGCGGCCTGGGCGGGCTACATCGACAGCACCCCGGACGGCGTGCCGGCCATCGGCGAGATACACGCCGTTCCAGGCTTCTTCCTGGCTGCCGGATTTTCGGGTCACGGCTTCGGCATCGGACCCGGTGCCGGGCACCTCGTCGCCGATCTTGTCACCGGGTTGGAGCCGATCGTCGATCCGAAATCCTACGATCCGCGGCGTTTCGATGCTTCGGCGTGGGGCAAGGTCGCCGACTTCTAGTTTCAAACGCGACATTCCGACATCGCTTGGCAGGTGAACCCTCCGGATTGCATCAGCTCTCCCGAAGAAAGGCGCCGATGGGGGCAGGCCGGATGGGGGCCTGCCCGCGAAACCGGCCGACATCCTCGGGCCTACAGCC
>NZ_RZSV01000197.1:0-10858 GCF_004023205.1 Mesorhizobium sp. M1A.F.Ca.IN.020.03.2.1
CTTCGGTCGTCTCAGCCGGCAGCGTGTGCTGGAGCGAATGGAAGCCGCACTCCTTGGCCGTGCGCGACTTCGAGGCGACGTAGACCTGGCTTGCCGGATCCTCGCCCACGATCACCACCGCCAGACCGGGCCTGGTCGCGCCCTTGGCCGAAAGCTCGGCGGTCAGCGCCTTGACCTTCGATACCACGTCTGCGGCGACACTCTTCCCGTCGATCACTTCGGCCATCATTCACCTTCAACACTGTTGCGCGGCCACGCTTGGCACGCAGCCCTGATCCTCAATCCAGCAGTCGGCACGCGAACGCGGCGCGCAAGCGGTCAAATGCCGCGCGGCATTTTCACGAAAATTCGACAGGGCAATCCCGTCAAAACGTCGTCCGATGCCGTAAACCCGAAACCGGCTGCTCTTATCGAAGGCCGCTTTTAGCGAAGACGGGGTATTTTAGAAATAGCGGCGGCGCGAGCGGCTTTCGGTCAGATCGCGCACCGCCTCGCGGAATCGCCGGCAGGGCCGCAGCGTGCTTGGCCTACGACAAGTGTCGCTGCGACCTCTCTCGGCTCGCCGCCCCGACTGATCTGGCCGATCGATCTCCTTGAGACTGGACTTTTCCGCAACCGCGCGAGCGGCTAAGGAGAGCCCTCTTTGCGGAGGTTTCGATGACCATCAGGCTCGTTCTCGCCGGTTGCGGCAATATGGGTTACGCGATGCTCTCTGGCTGGCTGAAATCCGGCAAGCTCGAGCCGTCGGCGGTGTTCGTGGTCGAGCCCAATGCCGAGTTGCGCAGGCGAGCCGAACATCTTGGTTGCGGCGCCGCGGCCGACGCATCCGCAATTCCCGCCGATGCCATGCCCGATCTCGTCGTCATCGCCGTGAAACCGCAGGTCATCCGCGATGTGACCGCAAGCTACAAGCGCTTCGGCGACGGCAGGACCACCTTCGTCAGCATCGCCGCGGGCACGCCGGTCGCGACCTTCGCGGAGATCCTGGGCGGGCTCGCGCCGATCGTGCGCTGCATGCCGAACACGCCGGCGGCGATCGGCAAGGGCATGATGGTGGTGTTTTCCAACCCGCTCGTTCCCGACAACGTCAGGCGGTTCGCCGCCGAGCTGCTGTCGGCGAGCGGTGTCGTGACGACGATCGACGACGAGAGCCTGATGGACGCCGTGACCGCGGTCTCCGGTTCCGGCCCGGCCTATATTTTCCATTTCATCGAGGCGCTGACGGTCGCCGCCGAGAAGGCCGGCTTGCCGGCCGAGACAGCCAAAGTGCTCGCCCTGCAGACCGTCTATGGTGCAGCCTCGCTTGCCGCCGAAAGCGATGAAGAGCCGGGCGTGCTGCGCCAGCAGGTCACCAGCCCGAACGGCACGACCGCCGCAGCGCTTGCAGTGCTGATGGGCGAAGACCGGCTGACGAAGCTTTTGACCGACGCGGTGGAAGCGGCGCGGCTCAGATCGATAGAGCTGGGGAAGTAGACCTCACGCCATACAGCATCTCGTCCTGCAGTTGGCGCAGGGCAAATAGCTTGGTCGTCTTGTCGGGCGCGGCGTTGTCGGCGGTCAGGAGTTCGCCCTTCCTGACCGGCTTCAGGACCTTGCCGCCTTCGAGCAGTCCGACCGGCACGGCACGGCTGGCGCGCGCCTCGGCGACCGTCATGGTCCAGGAGCGGTAGCAGGTCTCGCCGATGGCGTCGAAGATCTCGCCTGCGGCGAGGTCGCGCTTGGCGACCGCGCAGACCTCGGCCACCGGTTTAGGCAGCGGCACCATGTCGGGTTTGCCGTAGAGCATGATGCGGGCTGCGGTCAGCGGCACCTCCAGCGAGGTCAGGTGGTACGGCCTGAAGAAGCTGTAATAAGGGCCGTGGCCGACATGGAGATCGTCCATGCGCTCGACGACGCGCGGATGCGTCGCCTCGACGATGACGAAGACGCCAGGCGCCACGCCCTTGCCGATCGTGTAGTCGACGATACCCTTCTTCGACAGGATGCCGCCGTCCTCGCGCGGGATGAGCACCTTGGCCAGCTGATCACGGTCGGCTTTCGGGCCGTGCATGCCCGGAACATCGGGCACCAGGCCAGTGGCGTTGGCGATGGCGCACATCTCGACCATGGTCTTGGAGCCGTCGACGAACTCGACCAGCATGCGCGGGTTCATGTTCCGGCGCAGCGCTTCATCCCGATAATCGTCGGGAACGGCGTCGTGATTGAGCGGGTTGTTCTTGCCCTTGCCAGCCGAGACGATGGTATAACCGAGCGACGAGGCGAACTCGATCAGCTCCATGCAGCTCGACGGCTCGTCGCCGGCGCCGACCGAATAGACGACGCCGAGCCGATCCGCCTGCTGCTTGAGGTAGCAGCCGATGGTCACGTCGGCCTCGACATTCATCATCACCAGATGCTTGCCATGCTGCATCGCCATCAGGTCGAAATCGGCGGCGACGCCGGGTTTGCCGGTGGCATCGATGACGACGTCGATCAGCGGGCTGGTGACCAGCATCTCATTCGAGGTGATGGCGATCCTGCCGCTTTCTATCGCCTGGCTTACCTTGGAGGCGGTCTCGGCTTCTGCAGCCATTGCATCGTCGCCATAGGCGATGCGGATCGCGTCGCGAGCCGTGTGCGGGCGGCGCGTGGAAATGGCCGCAATCGAAATGCCCGGCATCAGCATGCCCTGGGTCACCAGATCGGTGCCCATCTCGCCGGAACCGATGACGCCGATGCGCACGGGGCGGCCGTCGGTGGCGCGCCGGGCGAGATCGCGGGCAAGCCCGGTCAGGGCGACATTTGTCATACAAGAACGTCCATGCTTTGCTTCAGCCCGCAATACAGGGAACGATCCCCGTTTGCCAACAAAACCAGCCACCCATGGCAATTTCGTGCGCACGTCTTGCAGGACCGGCGCAGATTTCCCGCAACGATCCGCAACCTTCAGGTGTTTGAAAGCCTTGGCCATGTCCGGAGGAAGGGCGGATGCCGCGGTTCGTGCCAAGTGCCGATCTGACCGCCAAAGTTGGCACGGTGAGCGACGCCTCGGTCGATTCCTTTGTGCGGACTTACTGTTTATTTAGAGAAAATGGTGTTCGCGGTCGCTTTCAACTGAATGGCGCCCCCGGCGGCGATCGTCTTCTGTGCCATTTTTGCTACATCGGTCGGGACTAATGGCTGGAATCCACGCTTTTGGAGCGCTCTAAATCAATAAGTCCTCCCATCCGCGAAAAATCTGCTAGATACTGGTTGCAAGCTCCGGTGGCAGGCTTGGGCGAAATAAGCGCTGACAAAAACAAAAAGGCGCGGGGATAGTCACGGGGTAGAAATGACCAGGACGGGTAAAGTGACCGTCGGCTGGCGCCTTGCGCTTGCCATGACGGTGTCGATGCTGGCTTGCGGAAGCGCCAGCGCACTCACGCTCAAGGAAGCTGTAGCAGTCGCGGTCGAATCCAATCCGGAGATTGGGCAGGCGATCGAAAACCGCGAAGCCATCGAATTCGAGCTGCGCCAGGCGAAAGGGCTCTATCTTCCCAGCGTCGATCTCGAAGCGTCGACCGGCGTCCGCCGTCTGGATAACGACTCCCGGCGAGCGCTCGACGAGGATCATGACGCGCTTTATCCAAACGAAGCGGACCTCACCGTCTCACAGACGCTCTATGACAGTGGCGCAAGACGGGCCGAATTGAACCGCCAGGCCTCGCGCGTCGACGGAGCTTCCTTCAGGGTGCTGGAACGGTCCGAATTCATCGGGCTTGCCGTCGTCCAGGACTATCTCGAATACATGCTGCAGGCGTCGATCGTCGCCGAAGCGAAGAAGAACCTCGGCTTCCATCAGTCCATACTCGGCGACATCAAGCAAGGCATCGCGGGCGGCGCGCTCAACGATGCCGACCGGCAGCAGGCCGAGGAGCGGCTTTACGCCGCCAAGGCGCGGATGCAGGAGGCGACCGAGGAACTGGAAGCGGCCAAGATCCGCTTCTTCAAGAATGTCGGCAAGCCGCTGACCAACCCGTCGCGGCCGGCCGATGTGGCCGGCGCGCTGCCGCGCTCGCTCGATGACGCGATCGGGCTTGCCAGACAGAACAATCCGCGCGTCCACATGGCCAACAGCGACATCGATGCGGCCGCGTCGCTGGTCGACGCCGCGCGGGCGAAATACGGCCCCACCATCACCGCCGAGGGTGTCGCGCGGGGCGGCTATGACATCGACGGCGACGACGGCGACACCAGCGACCTGCAGGCTCGGGTGGTGCTGCGCTGGAATCTCTATCGCGGCGGCATCGACAAAGCCAACGAGCAGGAGCAGATCCGCCGCACCAGCGAGCAGCGCCTTGCGCTGCATCAGGTGCTGCGCGAGATCGAGGAAGCCGTCCGCACATCTTGGGACCGCCGCTTCCGCCAGGCGGAACTTGCGCAGACGCTGCGCCTGCAGGCAGCAACCAACGAAAGGCTGGTTGCCTCCTACCGCGAGCAGTTCAAGTTCGGACAGCGCTCGCTGCTCGACGTGCTCGATGCGCAGAACACGCGCTTCAACACCGCGACGCTGGCCGACACCTCGTCCTACGCGTCGCTGTTTGCCCAATACCGGCTGCTGGCCGCGACCGGGGAGTTGCTGAAGACGCTGAACATCCAGCCGGCCAAGCACGCAGCCGCCTACGCGCGCAGCGAATTCGGCACGCCGGCGACAGCCGATACCGAAACCTATGCGCGCACACCATCGGAGCAGAAGAACGATCTGCCGTTCGACATCCTCGCGCCGGTCAGGAAGAAGTAGCCGATGTAAGCATCGATCTCTGGTCCTTCGGGCGGATCGTGAACCAGCAACCTAATATCATCTCGCCCAAGGAGGCTTTCAAAGCCTGCTTCTCGGCGATTGCAGCCTATCTCGGCCGGCCGAGCGCCGAGACCGTGCTGTTTGCCGGGGTGCCGATTTCGGACACGCGCATCGAGCCGGACGACATCAGGCATCTGGCCGAACGGATCGGTCTCGAGGTCCAGGCGTTCAACCATCGCGATTTCGTGCGCGGCCGAGTCGATCTTCCGGCCATCGTCTTCCGCGCCAGCCAACTGCCGGTTGCGTTGCTCGCCGAAACGGAAACCGGGCAGTTCCTCACGGCGCCGCAGGAAAACGGCCGCACCACGATCGGCAAATCGGAGCTTGCCGAGAGCTACATCAGCGGTGGCGCCTCATTCTCGATCACCTATGCCAACACCGCCGAGGAGATGACGGTCGGCACGGCGCCGAAGATCGAAAGACGCCATTGGCTGACCGGAACGATGGGGGCGTTCTGGCGCACCTACTCGAAGGTCGTGCTGTCGGCGGTCTTCATCAACCTCTTGGCGATCGCCTCGCCGATCTTCACCATGAACGTCTACGACCGCATCCTGCCGAACAAGGCGATCTCGACGCTCTGGGTGCTGGCGCTCGGGATCGGCGCGGCCATCCTGTTCGACCTGTTGCTGAAGACGGCCCGTGCCTCGCTTATCGACTATGCCGGGCGCAAGGCGGATCTCAGGATTTCCTATCTGCTGTTCGAGAAAGTGCTCAACTCGTCGCTTTCGGCGCGGCCGGGATCGACCGGCGAATACGCGAACCGCGTCACACAATATGAGTTCGTGCGCGAGTTCTTCACCTCGAATACCATAAGCGTCTTCATCGACACGGTTTTCGTCTTCGTCTTCCTGCTGGTCATCTACGCCATTGGCGGCTGGCTGGTGATCATACCGGCGCTCGCCTTCGTCATCGCCGTCATTGTCGGTCTGGTGACACAGAGGCGCATCGGCAGGCGGGTCGCCGCCTCAATGAACGAATCTGCCCAGCGCCAGGCGCTCCTGGTCGAGTCCATTTCCACGCTGGAGACGATCAAGTCGCTGCGCGCCGAGGCCTATCTGCTGCGCAAATGGGGCGAGCACTCGAAGAACGCCGCCAACACCTCGGAGAAGATCAAGGAGCTTTCCGCCGCTGCCGGCAACATCACCGGCGCCATCCAGCAATTCGTCACCGTCGCCCTGGTGGTTGCCGGCGCCTATGCCTTTTCGGAAGGCCAGGTCTCGACCGGCGCGATTATCGGCACGGTCATGCTGGCGGGCCGCGCGGTCGCGCCGCTCGGCCAGATCGCCATCACACTCTCCCGCTTCCGGCAAGCCGTGCTGTCGCTCAGGATCGTCAATACGATCATGTCGCAGCCGGAGGACCGGCCCGACACGGTTGGCTTCGTCAACCGGCCGATCCGCAGCGGCGCGATGCTGTTCAAGAATGTCGGGTTCGCCTATCCAGGCACCGAAAACGAGGTTCTGAACGGGCTCAACATTGCAATCCGCCCCGGCGAGCGCATCGGCATCATCGGCCGCATCGGGTCCGGCAAGACCACGATGGGGCGCCTAATCGGCCGGCTGTTCCTGCCGACGTCCGGAGAACTGCTGCTCGACGGCATCGACATCCGCCAATACCACCCGTCCGAAGTTCGTGCCGCGGTCGGTATCGTCGCGCAGGCCGGCGACCTGTTTTCCGGCACGATCAAGGAAAACCTTCTGATGGCCGCGCCGGACGCGACCGACGAGGAGATCATCGATGCGGCGAAGGCCGCGGGCGTCGACGACTTCGTCTCTCGCCATCCGCGCGGCTACGACATGAATGTCGGCGAGCGTGGCACCAATCTGTCGGGAGGCCAGAGGCAGGCCGTGGCGATCGCGCGGCTGCTGCTGACCAAGCCGAAAATCGTGTTCCTGGACGAGCCGTCGGGTTCGATGGACCTGGCCTCGGAACGGCAGTTGATCAGGCAGCTCAAGGTGGCGTTCGACCGCAACACGACGCTGATCGTATCGACCCATCGCTACAGCATGCTGGAGCTGGTCGACCGCCTCATCGTCATCGAGCAGGGGCGCGTGGTCGCGGACGGAGCAAAGGAACAAGTCATCCAGGCATTGCAAAAGGCGAATGCCTGACCGGGACGTTGGGGAATGTTAGCAAAAGACGACCGGCCGCCGCTTTTCGCATCGGCGTCCGTATACATCATAGGGGCACTGTTCGTGGCCTTCACCGCCTGGGCATCCTTTGCCGAGGTCGATGAGATCGCGCGCGGCGACGGCAAGGTCATTCCCGCTTCCAAGACGCAGATCATCCAGGCGAGCGAAGCCGGCGTCGTCCAGGAAATCGCTGTCAAGATCGGCCAGACCGTCAGGAAGAACGATCTGATCATCCGCCTCGACAACACAGGCAACACCTCGAGCCTGGGTGAGGAGCAGGCCAAGGCGCGGGCGTTGCAGGCGCGCATTGCCAGGCTCAAATTCGAGCAGAGCGGCAATCTCGAGGGCGCGTTCCCCTGTCCGTCCGACATCCAGAAGACTGCCCCGGAGATCTGCGACAACGAGCAGAAGCTGCTCGTTGCGCGCCGGGACAACTTCCAAGTCAAGCTGTCGGTGCTGAAGTCGCGTCTCGATCAGCGCGAGAAGGAACTGGACGAGGCAACCGCCAATTCCGACCGCCTGTCCAAGAGCCTCGCCGTCAGCGACCAGGAAACGGCGCTCGTCGAATCGATGGTCAAGAAAGGCCTGATGGCCAGGACCGAACAGATTCGCGTCGAGCGGGAGCAGACCGATCTGCGCGGGCAGCTCAACCTTGCCGGAGAGACCATCAAGAAGAGCAAGGCGGCCATCACCGAGGCGCAGCTTCAAGTCGACGAGCTCGGCCTGCAATTGCAGCAGGAAGCATTGAGCGACTTGACGCAGGCGCTGGCGGACCTCTCTGTGGTGGACGAAACCATTCGCGGCGCCACCGACAAGGTGGCGCGGACCGATATTCGCTCGCCTGTCGACGGCATCGTCAACACGCTCGATGTCAACACGCTCGGCGCTTTCGTCCAGCCGGGCGCGGTCGTGGCCGGCATCGTGCCGACCTCGGAGACGCTGCTGGTCGAGGCGCGGGTCTCGCCGCGCGACGTCGCCTTCATCCAGCCGGACCAGGACGCGCTGATCAAGGTCACGGCCTACGACTTCTCGATCTTCGGCGGCATCGAAGGCAAGGTCTCCAACATCACCGCCGACAGCCTGGTCGACCAGAAGACGGGCGAGCCCTACTATCAAGTGCGCGTCGCGACCGAGAAATCCACGTTGCAAAGGAACGGCAAGACTTATTCGATTATCCCCGGCATGATCTGCTCGGTCGATATCAAGACCGGGCGCAAGACGATCCTCAACTATCTATTGAAGCCCATCAACAAGGCGCGCCAGGAGGCGATGAGTGAACGATAGCGCCGCACGCCCCGACACTCCGCGCGACCGGCTGCTGCCGCCGCTCGCAGCCGAGGATTTCGGCCCGGAGTTCCGCGTCGTGGCGCGTGGCGGCGTGCGCCGCGGCATCCGTTTGGAGCGCGCCTTCTGGGTGTCGCTGAAGCAGATGGCCGAAAGCCGCAAATGCACGATCGGCATGCTGGTCGCGGAGATCGCCGAAAATCATCCCGACCAGGGCAATCTCACATCGGCGATCCGGGTCGCATGCATGCGCGGCCTCGCCGAGGAAAGCATGGAACTGCGCAAGCTCGCTTCGATCCGGACCATCAACGCGATCCTGGTCGCCTGCCCCTCGCCCGCCTTCGCGCTGTCTTCGTCGAAAAAGATCCTGACCTTCAATGCCCCGTTCCAGCAATTGGTCAGGCGCCAGCTGCCGAACGCGCCGGGCGACGACGGCAGGCAGGACCTCAAGCTGGCGCTGGACCTCAACGTCGTCGACGTTTTTGCCCGGCTCGACGCCAATGGCGAGACACCCGTCACCACCGGCTTCGTCATCGGCGCCGGCGAGCGCCGCTACAGGGGCCAGCTCAGCGCGGTGCGCGCGCCGGTCACAGAGCCGGAGCTGCTGATGGCGTTCGTCTCAAACGGTTGAAAGAGGCGAGCCGCCTATTTCGTTGCGAAACCGGAGCCTGCCGACGTGACCGTCACATCGGGCGAAGCGCCTTCGCCGGGCGCCACTGTCGCGAAACCGCCGGCGATGTCGGCGATCTGTGCGCCGGCTTTCGTGCCGTGGATCCAGGCGCGGTCGGTGCTGAAGGAATAGAGCGGGACATAATCGGGAAGATCGCGGTCCATCGCCACAACGTTGCTGAGGCTGTCCAGGATGAAGGTGCCCCTTCCGGTGCTCACCGACAGCACCGCGTGGAAGAATTTCCGGCGGCGATCCTGCAACACGACCAGCGACATGCTCTGCGCCGGGATGCCGGCGCGCAACAGCGCCGCCATCTTCAGGATCGCGAAATCCTCGCAATCGCCGGCGCGATGCTCGAGGATCTCCGACGGCTTCGCCCAGTAGTCGAGCTTGCCGTAGACGACGCTGTCCTTGCGATAGGCGATCAGCCGGTTGATGCTGCTGTTGACGAAGTCCAGCTTGTCGCGAAAAGCCTTGTTGGCTGCAATGCCGACGATCTCGCCAAACGCAGCGTTCTCACGATCGCAGGCACTTCCGGCCGTGCAGTCGATAATCGCCTTGTAGACAGGCGCCCAGCGCGCGGCGACCGGGAAGTTGCGCATGGACAAGGCGACCGACCCGAACACGCCCGGAATGATCGCCCCAGTCTGAATCGGGTCAACCTGGATCGGGTCGATCCGGATCGGATCGACTCCGGGGGTAGCCTCTCCACTCGCAGAACTTGCCGCCGGGCGGACTTCGAGAGGCGCATAGGCACTGGCGGCACCGCCGACCCGGTAGGCAGCAACAGGCTGCCATGGCTGCAATCTGGCCAGCGAAACGCCGCCGAGATCGGCCGGCGCAGGCAGCGTTTGAGAGGCGGGACTTGCGACGGAGACTGCGCTGGCGGACGACGCATTCGGCAGACCGGCCAGGCCGATTGCCAGCAGCAGAACCTTGACCCTCGACGCCGACGAGGCAGCTTTTTGTATTTTCATGACGCCCACCTTTGACTGTGGACGCTACCGATCTTGTCTCAAATTATCGGAAAGGAAGGTGGGTAAGTTTCCGCGAATCAATCTATTCTGCTTTGTCTCAAATTTTATTCAAATTTATACTTGAATTTGCCGAACTGCCGCCGCGCTCCCCAGTCGGTTCGGCGGCGCCCCTGAAGATATATAACTGAATATATCGTTGCGATTTACCAAGTGTAAAAAATGCAAATCCATGCATATTCGAGTATATCAAAAAGATTGAAGGTACGTTGCAAAGTTCGAGCCCCGCATGTCTCTTGCCGGGAAATGCCGAAGGGGGCTTGAACTATGACGACCAGTATCGAATTCGACGCCGTTTCAAATTTCTCGGACGAGCACGCAACTGTCGGCGAACAGCCGATTTCGGGCGTCCAAGTCGCCCAGGCCTCCGGCGGCCAGACGGCACCCGTGGCAGGCGAACCTGTGCCGGTCGATGTGGGAAGCGGCGCGCCGGCAAAGGGCGACGGCAACGCCCAGAACGCACAAAGCACAGCCAAGCCGGCGGCGGACGCCAACGCTCCTGCCGCCAACGCCCCTGCCGGAAACGCGCCGGCACCGAACACGGCAGCCTCGAACGTTGCGCATGAATATCACGCCGAGGCCGGCAATGTCGTGAAGCTTCCGGCCAATGTCTCGATCGACGACATCAAGGTCGACGGGCACAATCTGGTGCTGGTGCAGCCGGACGGCGCCGAGATCGTCATCAAGGACGGCGCGCTCAACGTGCCGACCTTCATCATCGGCGATGTCGAGGTGCCGCGCATTGCCCTGATCGCCGCGCTCGAAGCCAGCCACGTCGATGTCGCCTTCGGCGCCGACGGCTCGATCTCGGCCGGCGGAAATGGCTCGCCAAGCAGCGCCGGCGGAGACTTCTCGGTGCCTCCGGGCGGGATCGGAGACGGCTTCAGCCTGTCGGCACTTTTGCCGCCGACTGCATTGG
>NZ_RZSV01000198.1:0-10590 GCF_004023205.1 Mesorhizobium sp. M1A.F.Ca.IN.020.03.2.1
GGTGTATTTGGATTGGGCGATTTCCATCGCGCCGGCGTCGAGCGGGCAGGCGCGGTTGAGTAGGTCGGCGGCGCCCGGGCCGCCGACCTCGAACAGCTTCATATGCGAGATGTCGAACAGGCCGGCATGCTCGCGCGTGTGGAGGTGCTCCTTCATCACGCCGGCCGGATAGGTCAGCGGCATCGACCAGCCGGCAAAAGCGCCGAAACGCGCGCCCGCGGCGCTATGCAAATCCTCGAGGGGTAGATGTTTGGTGTCTTCGCCGGTCATGTCTTCTCCAGAGTCGCACGCAATCGACCGCCATTAGCGGTCTAGTCCGTGCCCCTCTGTCTGAAGCCTGAGAGACTCGCGCCCCGTAACTCTGTCGGCAGCGCTTACACCTTCGGCGCGGGAAGATTCCCGACTTTCCAGAGTTGTCTTTCCCGTCCACGGTTCTTTTGCCTGAGAGATTTCGGGCGATTTCCCCTTCGGCGACAGCTTGCGCTGTTCTCTCCCGCAAACAGGTAGGACTCAGTCACCTGAGCCCTCGACGCGCCATCCATAGCCCGTCGGCGACACCTTGTCACCTCCCAGCGACATATCTCTCGGCAGCCGACGCCGATGACAACACCCGATCCGGTCTGAACGGCGGCCCAGCAAGGCGGCCTAGTCGCCCGAGGCCATCGTCTTGCAAAGGATGATGTTGGAATGGCCGATTGTCGCCGTGAGGCTTTTCTCAATCGCGTTGAACTCGGCTGACGCAAGATCGTGCTCGGCCTGCAGGCGAAGCGCCATCAAATACCGGCATACCAGTCGTAGCCATTGTCTTCCCAATAGCCGCCGCGACCGCCGCCGACATTGGCGAAGCCGTCGACCAGCTCGATCTTGTAGAGATATTTCGGCATCTTGTAGCCGAGCTGGCGCTCGACCCGTACCCGCAGCGGCGCGCCGTTCTCGACCGGCAGCGGCTTGCCGTTCAAGCCGTAGGCCAGGATCGTTTGCGGATGGCGGGCATCGATCAGGTCGATGCTGCCGTAATATTTGATGTCGCCAGACAGGCTTTGGTCGATCGTGTCGAGGCAATGGAACATGACGTAGCGCGCCTGCGGCTTGACGATGGCCTGATCGAGCACCAGCGACAAAGGCGTGCCGGTCCATTTGGCGATGCAGCTCCAGCCTTCAACGCAGTCGTGGCGGGTGATCTGGGTGCGGCTCGGCATGTTCTGCAACTGCTCGCGGGTGAGCGACAGCGGTTTTTCGACGAGGCCGGTCACCTCCAGGCGCCAGTCGGCGAAATTGTTGGCGAGCAGACCCTTATAGGTGTCGTCGTCAGGCGCGGTGACGCCGTTCGGCCGCTGGGGCTGGCGGATGTCGGCCTCACTGAATTCCGGTGCCAGCGCGTCCCGGCCGGCGAGCAGGCGCTGTGCGCGGTATGTCAGCCCGTTGGCGCTTTCGAGGAAGCTGCGCAGCCCGCTGCCGACGCCCAGACCGCTGTCGAAGGCATCGCAGCCGGACAGCGCGATGCCTGACAGACCGAGGCTGGCGGAGGTTAAGAACTTCCGGCGGCTAATCTGGAATTTTGCCATGTCAGGCGCTCCTCTCGGTGGCCTGGTCGTGCTTTACGGGCGGGTCGGTGCGGTACCAGCCGGTGATGATCGAGCGCAGCTCGTTGATCGGGCCGGCCGCCACGATCATCAGCATATGGACGACGAAGAAGAGCACGAGCAGCACCATGACAATGAAGTGGATGGTGCGAGCCGTCTGCCGACCGCCCAGGATTTCATTGAGCCAGGGAAGCACCGAATTCATGCTCGGCGACATCGCAAGCCCGGTGATGATCATCAGCGGCAACAGCACGAAGAGCACGCCGCCATAGGCCATTTTCTGCAGCGTGTTGTATTCGCGCGCGTAGTGGAATTTCAGCCTCGCATGGTCGAGGATGTCGCGCGGCAGCTTGCGCAAGTCATCCAGGCGAGGGGCAAGATCGCGACGGATATGGCCGCTGATCAGGCTCGCGACCAGCCAAATGAGCAGTGTTGCGCTCAGCACCCAGGCGAAGAAGAAATGCACGACGCGGGCCGTGCCGAGGTCGTAGTAGGACGGGATCGTCGCCCAGGACGGAAAGGCGCGCGGCGTTTCCTGTCCGGGAGGGCCGGACCAGCCGAGCACGCCGGTGGTGTCGAAGCGATGCCCGAAGATTTTGGTAAAGCCGCGCGGTCCGCCGTCTGTGTTTTCGGCGCCGATCTCGAGGATCGTATTGTTGTATTGGAAGCCCGATTCCTTGCCGATGTAGAGTTGCGGGCGCGCGTTGAAGATCTGCAGGCCCGAAAGCAGCATGAAGAACAGCGAGAACGCCCAGAGCCAATGGGTCAGGCGCGTCCAGCCCGATTGCCGGTAAATCAGCGTCGGGTCCTTCGGCGTGGATGCTTCTACCTCGGTGGAGGGTTCGCTTCTGGCGACGGTCTCCATATCTAGGTGTCCTCCCGGCTGCATCTTCTGCGGCCTCTCAGAGCCTTGTTCTCCTCCCAATACGTCTCCGGCCCAAGCGTTGTTTCATCCGATCACGGATTTATTATGGACTGCCCAGGCTGACCGCGAGATTGACCGCGGCGGCGACGATCACCGTGTTGAAGAAAAAGCTCAGGATCGAATGGACGAGCACGACCTGGCGCATGCGCGAGGTCGTTATCCCAGTGTCGGCGGTTTGCGCAGTCATGCCGATGACGGTCGCGAAATACAGGAAATCCCAGCCTTCCGGGCGTTTGCCGCCGGGAAAATCGAGGCCGCCGACCGGATTCTTCTTCCTGGTTTTCTCGTCGATCTCGTCGCCGTCCATCCAGTAGACATGCGCATAATGCAGCGCGGCCATCGCATGGATTGTGAACCAGCCAAGCGGGATCGACAGCATCGCGAACAGAACCTCCAGCGGATGCGCGGCAGCCTTTTGGTTGATGAGTTGAAACAGCGAGCCGATGGCGAGGCCGACGACCAGGAGCGTGACCGCAAAAATCAGCAGCACCGGCAGGTCCGTGGCACGCGCGTTCTTGCTCAGGTAACGGACGGTGAGCCTCGGCATCGCGACCAGCACCAGAAGAGTGTAAGCGGCGAAGAAGAGGTTGGCGCCGATGGAGTAGGGCAGCGGCGCCCCCAGCATCAGGGCGAGAAGCAGCGCGACAATGCCGATGGCCGCAGCCAAAGCGAACTGCACGTGCCGGTGGATCGGCGTGTTGAGGGATATGTCGTCGCCCATGGCCGGTTCTCAAAGGGCTTCGAGTCAGCCGGGTGTGGCGGATTTGAGCGCCCGCCGCAAGATGCGGTCGAGCTCGCCGAGAAAGTTTGACCTGTCCTTCGCCGTGAAGGCGGCGTTGAAGCCGCGGCTTTCGCCGGTCTCGCGCAGATGCTGCTTCAAATCCCGCATCGCCACCGCCATGCCGATGGTCTCGGGCGTGAAGGGACGGCCCGTAGGTCCCAGCACATGCGCGCCGAGCGCCACCGCGCGCGCGGCAAGCGGGATATCGGCCGTCACCACGACATCGTTGGGTTTGGCGTTCTCGACGATCCAGTCGTCCGCGGCATCCGCGCCCTTGGAGACGACGACATTGCGGATCATCGGATCGCGCGACGGGCGCAGGCCGCCATTAGAAACATAGGTAACGGCAATGCCGTGACGTTCCGCGACCTTCTCGACCTCGGCTTTCACCGGGCAGGCATCGGCGTCGACGTAGATGATGGGTGCGGGCATCGTCTCTCCAAATGTGCAAAGGGCCGGCGTTGGCCGGCCCTTTACCAGAAATCCCGCAATCGTCAGGCCGCCAAGGCTCCCGACTTCTTCGCCGTCCAGGTGGCGATGTAGTCCATCAGGGCGGGGTTGAGGCAGTCATAGGGTTCGAGCCCGATCGACTTCAGCTGGCCGCGGATGCCGTCCATGCGGCTCGGGTCGACGCCGGCTTCGATGATGGAGGAGACAAAGGCGGCAAAGCCGGGCGGCGACCAGCCGTCCTCCTCGAAACGCTCGGGATGGATGAAGGACAGACCCTTGAAGGGATGGTCGCGCTCGACCGGGCCGTACATGTGCACGCCGCAGCTGGTGCAGGCATGGCGCTGGATCAGCGCTGCCGGGTCGACCACCTTCAGCTTGTCGCCATTCTCGGCCACAGTGACGTCGCCGGTGCCGGCAACGGCGACGACCGAGAACACCGCGCCTTCCGGCTTCCAGCATTTGGTGCAGCCGCAGGCATGGTTGTGGGCGATCTGGCCCTTGACCTTCACCTTCACCGGGTTGCTGGTGCAGAGACAGACCAGCGTGCCGCCGGAAAAGGCAGCACTTTCCTTCGGCAGCCCGTTGTCGATCTTCGGATGCAGTTTTTCCGCCATTCGTCCTTCCTCCCATGTTGAGCCGCAAAGGTCGCGGGCTCCAGCCCGCGACCGATGCGGCATTGCTTCAATAAACCACGACGCTGCGGATCGACTTGCCCTCATGCATGAGATCAAAACCCTTGTTGATGTCGTCGAGCGTCAGCGTATGAGTGATCATCGGGTCGATCTGGATCTTGCCTTCCATGTACCAGTCGACGATCTTCGGCACGTCGGTGCGGCCGCGCGCGCCGCCAAAGGCGGTGCCCATCCAGGTCCGGCCGGTGACCAGTTGGAAGGGCCGCGTCGCAATCTCCTGGCCGGCGCCGGCAACGCCAATGATGACCGACTTGCCCCAGCCGCGATGCGAGGCCTCGAGCGCCTGGCGCATCACCTTGGTGTTGCCGGTGCAGTCGAAGGTGTAGTCGGCGCCGCCGATCTGGTCGGCGCCGCGCTTGGTCAGTTTGACCAGGTAAGGCACGATGTCGCCGTCGATCTCCTGCGGATTGACGAAATGCGTCATGCCGAACTTCTCGCCCCAGGCCTTCTTGTCGTTGTTCAAGTCGACGCCGATGATCATGTCGGCGCCGGCCAGGCGAAGGCCCTGGATGACGTTGAGGCCAATGCCGCCGAGGCCGAAGACGACCGCGGTGGCGCCCTGCTCGACCTTGGCCGTGTTGATGACGGCGCCGATGCCGGTGGTCACGCCGCAGCCGATATAGCAGATCTTGTCGAAGGGGGCGTCGGGATTGACCTTGGCGACCGCGATCTCCGGCAGCACGGTGAAGTTGGAGAAGGTCGAGCAGCCCATATAGTGGAACAGCTTCTCGCCGCCGACCGAAAAGCGCGAGGTGCCGTCGGGCATCAGGCCTTGGCCCTGCGTGGCGCGGATGGCGGTGCACAGATTGGTCTTGCGCGAGAGACAGGACGGGCACTGCCGGCATTCGGGCGTGTAGAGCGGGATGACATGGTCGCCCTTCCTGACCGAGGTGACGCCCTTGCCGACATCGACGACGATGCCGGCGCCTTCATGGCCGAGGATCGCCGGAAAGATGCCTTCCGGATCGGCGCCCGAGAGCGTGAACTCGTCGGTGTGGCAGATGCCGGTCGCCTTGACCTCGATCAGCACCTCGCCCTCGCGCGGCCCCTCAAGATCCACCTCCATGATCTCCAGCGGCTTTCCGGCACCAACGGCAACTGCGGCACGCGTTTTCATGAGGCATTCCTCCCAGGGCAATCTTAAAAGTCTCAGCTTTATGGCAGGCCGCCGAGCCTGCCCGGCGAGGCGAATACCGCCTGCCATTTTCTTGCGCTCGCCACCACCTTACCGGGTTCGAAGGTGGCGGCCAACGTCTGTTGCGACGTTTTTCGACGCCGCTTCTGCAAAAGCATCGAGCGCCGAAGGGCAGGGGCTGCAGACACTTGAGGCGCGTCGGGATTGTCCATAGAACTGGATGGCTTCGCCGGAGGAACGACATCCGAATGTTCAAGAAGATCCTGATCGCCAATCGCGGCGAGATCGCCTGCCGCGTGATCAAGACGGCGCGCAAGATGGGGATCGCCACGGTCGCGGTTTATTCGGATGCCGATCGCGACGCCGTGCATGTCGAAATGGCCGACGAGGCTGTGCATATCGGCCCGTCGCCGGCCACGCAGAGCTATCTAGTGCCTGAGAAGATCATCGCCGCCTGCAAGGAAACCGGCGCCGAAGCGGTGCATCCGGGTTATGGCTTCCTGTCGGAACGCGCCTCTTTCTGCGAAGCGCTGGAAAAGGAAGGCATCATCTTCATCGGACCGAAGCCCGAGGCGATCCGCGCAATGGGCGACAAGATCGAATCGAAGAAGTTCGCCAGCCAGGCCAAGGTTTCGACCGTGCCCGGCTGGCTGGGCGTCATCGAAAATGCCGACCACGCCGAAAGGATTGCCGGCAAGATCGGCTATCCGGTGATGATCAAGGCCTCGGCCGGCGGCGGCGGCAAGGGCATGCGCATCGCCTGGAGCAGCGCGGAAGTGCGCGACGGCTTCGAGCGCGCGCGTTCGGAAGCGAAAAGCTCCTTCGGCGATTACCGCGTCTTCATCGAGAAATTCGTCGTTGACCCGCGCCATATCGAGATCCAGGTGCTGGCCGACGCGCATGGCAATGCGCTCTATCTGGGTGAGCGCGAATGCTCGATCCAGCGCCGCAACCAGAAGGTGGTCGAGGAAGCGCCGTCGCCGTTCCTCGACGCCAAGACGCGCAAGGCCATGGGCGAGCAGGCTGTGGCGTTGGCGAAAGCCGTCGATTACCAGAGCGCCGGCACGGTCGAGTTCATCGTCGACAAGGACAGGAACTTCTATTTCCTTGAAATGAACACGCGATTGCAGGTCGAGCATCCGGTGACGGAGCTCGTCACCGGCATCGATCTGGTCGAGCAGATGATCCGCATCGCCGCCGGCGAAAAGCTCGGCATCAGGCAAAGCGAGGTGAAGCTGAACGGCTGGGCGGTGGAAAGCCGTCTCTATGCCGAGGACCCGTTTCGCAATTTCCTGCCCTCGATCGGCCGGCTGACGCGCTACCGGCCGCCGCAAGAGGGCACATTCGGCGATGTGGTGATCCGCAACGACACCGGCGTCGCCGAAGGGGCCGAGATATCGATGTTCTACGATCCGATGGTGGCAAAGCTCTGCACCTGGGCGCCGACGCGGCTCGAGGCTATCGATGCCATGTCCGAAGCGCTGGACGGTTTTGTCGTCGACGGCATAGAGCACAACATTCCGTTCCTCGCTGCGCTGATGCAGCACCCGCGTTGGCGCGAGGGGCGGCTTTCCACCGGCTTCATCGCCGAGGAGTATCCGGACGGTTTCGCGCCGGTCGAACCGGACGGCGAGGAGAGGGCGGTGTTCGCCGCGATCGCCACCGCGATCGAACTGCTGCGACGGGACCGGCTCGACCGGCTCAGCGGCCGGTTGGCACCGCATTCGGGCCATCTCAAGCGCGACTGGGTGGTGAAGATCGGCGCGGACTATCTTTGCGCCGGCATCCTGGACGGCATGGTCTCCATCCCGATGGAGATCGATCTGTCGATCAATGGCAGCGAGCCGCTGACGGTCGCCTCCGACTGGCGGCCGGGCGACGCGATCTGGCGCGGCACGGTCGGCGGCAACCGGATCGCGGCGCAGGTCCGGCCAGTGCTGAACGGCCTTTGTATCGCCTGGAAGGGCATGTCGGTGACGGCTCAAGCCATGCTGCCGCGGACGGCGGAGCTGGAAAGGCTGATGCCGGAAAAGCTGCCGCCGGATACCTCGAAAATGCTGCTTTGCCCGATGCCAGGACTGGTGGTGTCGATCGCCGTCGCCGAGGGCCAAGACGTCAAGGCCGGCGAGACGCTGGCCGTGGTCGAGGCGATGAAGATGGAGAACGTGCTGCGCGCGGAGCGCGACCTCACCGTGGCGAAGCTAAACGCCAAACCGGGCGACAGCCTGGCGGTCGACGCTGTGATCATGGAGTTCGCCTGACCCAGGGCGACATAGGCCGCAACCTCGTGGTTCGCGGTCGATTGTACTGGACTGGCATCGCGGCGTCCGGGACAATACATCTGCACGGATGAGTCCTTGAGATAGCGCGAAAAAACATGGCGGATGAACGACTTCCACGCGACCCTTTGCAGCGCGAAGCTGTCGTGAAGGCCACGCAGCCGGAGACGCCTGCACGGAGGTTCATCCATCTGCGCGTGCATTCAGCCTATTCGCTGCTCGAGGGCGCCCTGCAGCTCGGCGCCATCGTCGGCCACGCGGTCAAGGATGAAGCGCCGGCGATCGCAGTGACCGACACCAACAATCTGTTCGGCGCGCTCGAATTCGCCCAGAAAGCGGTCAAGGACGGCATCCAGCCGATCATCGGCTGCCAGGTTGACCTGGTCTTTTCCGGCGAAACGAGCGACGCCCAACGCGACCGCCGCCGGCACGGTCCCGAGATATCGCCGATCGTGCTGATCGCCGCCAGCGAGGCCGGCTATGCCAATCTGGTCCGGCTGATCAGCAAGGTTTATCTGGAAACGCCGCCCGGCGAGCCGGTGCACATGACGAGCGCCATGCTGGAGAGCCATTGCGATGGCCTGCTATGCCTGACCGGCGGCCCGCGTGGCCCGATCGGCAGCGCGCTGAAGGCGGACCGCCGCGACCTTGCCGAACAGCGGCTGCTGTTCCTCAAAGAGCTTTTCGGCGACCGTCTCTATGTCGAGCTGGAACGGGTCGCCGGCTATGACCGCATGGTCGAAAAGTCGACGCTCGACCTTGCCTATACCCACGAACTGCCGCTGGTCGCCACAAACGAGGCCTTCTTCTCCAAGCGTGAAGACTATGAGGCGCATGACGCGCTGATTGCGATCGCCGAAGGCTCGGTGGTGGCCGCAGACAATCGCCGGCGGCTTTCGCCTGACAATTTTCTGCGCGGCCAGGCCGAGATGGCGCGGCTGTTCTCCGACCTGCCGGAAGCGATCGACAACACGGTCGAGATCGCCATGCGTTGCTCCTATTATCCGAAGAACCGCAGCCCGATCCTGCCGCGTTTCACCGGCGCCGACTCCGCCGACAAGGACGCCGCCGAGAAGGCGGAAGCCGCCGAGCTCGCGCGCCAGGCGCGCGAGGGCCTGGAGGCGCGGCTTGCCGCGCACGGACCGACGCCCGGCTACACGGTCGAGCAATATCGCGAGCGGCTCGAATTCGAGCTCGGCATCATCGAGAAGATGAAGTTCCCCGGCTACTTCCTGATCGTTGCCGACTTCATCAAATGGGCGAAGGCGCAAGGCATCCCGGTCGGACCGGGGCGCGGTTCGGGCGCCGGCTCGCTTGTCGCCTATTCGACCACCATCACCGACATCGACCCGCTGCGCTTCTCGCTGCTGTTCGAGCGCTTCCTCAACCCGGACCGCGTCTCGATGCCGGACTTCGACATCGACTTTTGCCAGGACCGGCGCGAGGAGGTCATCCGCTACGTCCAGCAGAAATACGGCCGCGACCAGGTCGGGCAGATCATCACCTTCGGAACGCTGCAGGCGCGTGCGGTGCTGCGCGACGTCGGCCGCGTCCTGCAGATGCCGTATGGCCAGGTCGACAAGCTCTCCAAGATGGTGCCGCAGAACCCGGCTAACCCGGTCAAGCTGGCGGACGCTATCGCCAACGAGCCGCGCTTCGCCGAGGAGGCAGAAAAGGAGCCGATCGTGCAGACGCTGCTCGACACCGCGCAGAAGCTCGAGGGCCTCTACCGCCATGCCTCGACGCATGCCGCCGGCATCGTCATCGGCGACCGGCCGTTGTCGGAATTGGTGCCGATGTACCGCGATCCGCGCTCGGACATGCCGGTCACCCAGTTCAACATGAAATATGTCGAGCAGGCCGGGCTGGTGAAATTCGACTTCCTCGGCCTGAAGACGCTGACGGTGCTGGAAACGGCGGTGAAGCTGATCCGGCGGCGCGGTGTGGATATCGATCTTGCCCGCATCCCGCTCGACGACCCCGAGACTTATGCCATGCTGTCGCGCGGCGAGGTGGTCGGGGTGTTCCAGGTTGAAAGCGCGGGCATGCGCAAGGCGCTGATCGGCATGCGGCCGGACTGCATCGAGGACATCATCGCGCTGGTCGCGCTCTATCGCCCAGGCCCGATGGAGAACATCCCGACCTACAACGCCAGAAAGCATGGCGAGGAGGAGATGGCCTCGATCCACCCCAAGATCGACCACCTTGTGAAGGAAACTCAAGGCGTCATCGTTTACCAGGAACAGGTGATGCAGATCGCGCAGGAGCTGGCCGGCTATTCGCTCGGCGAAGCCGATCTCTTGCGCCGCGCCATGGGCAAGAAGATCCGCGCCGAGATGGACAAGCAGCGCGAGCGCTTCGTCACCGGCGCCGTCGAGCGCGGCGTCGGCAAGGCGCAGGCCGATTTCATCTTCGATCTGCTGGCGAAATTCGCCGACTACGGCTTCAACAAGTCGCACGCCGCGGCTTATGCGGTCGTTTCCTACCAGACCGCCTACCTCAAGGCGCACTATCCGGTCGAGTTCCTGGCGGCGTCGATGACGCTCGACATGAGCAACACCGACAAACTGGCGGATTTCCGCCAGGACGCGCTGCGCCTCGGCATCGAGGTGGTGGCGCCGTCGGTGATGACCAGCTTCCGACCCTTCGAGGTCGGCGAGAACAAGATCTTCTACTCGCTGGCGGCGCTCAAAGGCGTCGGCGACGCCGCGGTCGAGCACATCGTCGAGAAGCGCGGTGAGAGGC
>NZ_RZSV01000199.1:0-10310 GCF_004023205.1 Mesorhizobium sp. M1A.F.Ca.IN.020.03.2.1
CCTCGAGGTCGAGCGTCTGGCCGCCGACCATGCCGCCGGTTCCGGCGGCGCGGGCGAGCGCCAGCACCAGCGCCGCCCGCCGCTCGGCCGGCAACGCCGTCGCCTCGTCGGCGATGATGTCGAAGGCCAAAGTCAACAGCGCGTCGCCGGCAAGGATCGCGGTTGCCTCATCGAAAGCTTTGTGCACCGTAGGCTGGCCGCGGCGCAGATCGTCGTCGTCCATGGCAGGAAGATCGTCATGGATCAGCGAATAGCAATGCACGCATTCGAGCGCGGCGGCGACGCGCAGCGCCGCCTCGTCATTTGCCGAAAACAGCGCCGCGCTTTCCATCACCAGAAAAGGGCGGAGCCGCTTGCCGCCGTTGAGCACGCCATGGCGCATCGCCGCCATCAGGCGTTCCGGCCGGGCGATCTCGCCGGAGAGCAGAGGCGCATCGAAGACCTGCCGCAGCAGGACCTCGACTGCTGCGGCGCGCGTAAAAAGCGCGGATTCGAAGGCCACCTGGTCGTCTTTCAACATGGCCGGACCGGTAGCCGACACTCAGACGTTGCGCAAGCAGCCTCGCGCCATTATGCCGAAGTAGCGGGTGGCACGGGTGGGGCGACTTGACGGAACCGATCGTCGAACATGAAAGCGAAGGGCTGGACATGGCACGGCCGCGGCGCCTGAACCGCGCCGGTCTCAAGCGCCTTGGCCGGCGCTGCCTGGTCGCGGCGATCCTGCTGGCCGCGATGCCGGTCGCGCTCACCTTTCTCTATCTGCCGCCCTTCGTGCATCCGGTTTCGACGCTGATGCTGAAGGATCTTGTCACCTTCTCCGGCTACGACCGGCGCTGGGTTTCGATCGACGATGTGGCGCCGGTGCTCATGCATTCGGTGATCATGTCGGAAGACGGGCAGTTCTGCTTCCATCGGGGCGTCGACCTCGGCGAATTGCGCGGCGTGGTCGACGATGCGCTTGCCGGCGAGGCAACGCGCGGCGCCTCCACCATCACCATGCAGACGGTGAAGAACCTGTTTTTGTGGTCGCGGCCGCTCGGCAGCGTGCGCAAGGTCGTCGAGCTGCCTCTGGCCGTCTATTTCGATGCGGTGATGTCGAAGCGCCGCATCATGGAGATCTATCTTAACATCGCGGAATGGGGGCCAGGCATATACGGCATCGAGGCGGCCGCGCAGCATCATTTCGGCGTCTCGGCCAGGCAATTGTCGCGCCGGCAGGCAGCGTTGCTTGCCGTCAGCCTGCCCAACCCGATCGCGCGCAATCCGGCCAGGCCAGGCCCGGGTTTGAGGCGTCTCGCCAATCTGATCGAGCGGCGCGCCGGGCGTTCGGGCGCCTATGTCGGTTGCCTCGAATAAGATGAAGCGGCGCCGGCTCAAAAAAATTCGTGCCAGTGCTGGCCAAAACGGCGCAAGGCGTGTATAGGCACCCGACTTTCTCAGATTATGGCCTCGATGCGGCCCTTTCGCGAGGGTTGCCGGGGCATTTTGACCATGTAGTGGAGCATATCCATGGCCGTTCCGAAAAGAAAAACTTCTCCGTCGAAGCGCGGCATGCGCCGCTCGGCCGACGCCCTCAAGGCCCCGACCTATGTCGAGGACAAGAATTCCGGCGAAATGCGCCGGCCGCACCACATCGACCTGAAGACCGGCATGTATCGCGGCCGCCAGGTGCTGGAGCCGAAGGAAAGCTGAGAAGCTTGCACGGGAAAGCTGAGAAGCTTCCATGGTTGTGACGTTTTCAGAGGACCGGCCGCTGGCCGGTCTTTTTGATTCTGGCGACGGATGAAGGTCCTCGCGTTGGCTGGGCACGAGCCGCCGAAAAGGCAGCGGAAAAACGGCTGACATCGTTATTTCATTAGGATTTAGAGCGTGTTCGGCGCCATCGCCGAAAAGCCTTGACGGCGTGCCCGCCGCGCCTTTTACAAAAGGGTGCCTCATTGGAGACGCCCAGATGTTCGGTGCCATCCCGCTGCTGATCGTGCCCTTCGTCCTCTACAACCTCGGACTGCTCGGCCTGTTCGGCGGCGGCGACGATCCGTGGACGATCGAAATGTTCTCGTTCCGGATGATGTCGGGCGGCGTCTTCTCGATGACGCTCGGCGACCTGATGGTGCTAATCGGGCTGATCTTCCTCTTCGTCGAGATATCGAAATCGGTGCGCACCACCAATGCGTCGATCCTGGATCATCTGTTGTCGACGCTGGTCTTCATCGCCTTCCTGGTCGAGTTCCTGCTGGTGAAGGGCGCCGCGCATTCGGTCTTCTTTTCGCTGATGATCATCGCGCTGTTCGATGTGCTGGCCGGCTTCTCCGTGTCGATGCGGTCGGCAAGCCGGGATATCAACTTAAACTAGGATTGCACCCGGCGACCCGCGGTCCAAAAAGCCGTCAACCTGCGGCGGCCTGAGGCTTGCGGGCGACAACCGCCTCATAGGCGGTCTGCAACTGCCGGCGCACGGTCGGCGTGCCGGGCGGCGTCTTCACCGGCGCTCCAAGATGTTCGTGGCGCAATTCGTCCATGAACCGATCCCACAACGGCGGGCCGCCTTTTTCGAGCAGCTCGGCTCGGATCGACAGCTCCTCGCTGACCGGCAGCCAGACGCGGCCCCAGGCGCCGAGATGCGCCATGATCGGCACAAGGGTAATTGCCATCTCGGTCAGGCTGTAGATCGCCTTCTGCTTGTGGCTGGGATCGTCCGCCTTGGTCAGGAGGCCGAGCTCCATCAGCCGCTTCAGCCGATCGGCCAGGATGTTGGAGGCAATGCCTTCGATCGAGCCGTTGAGCAATTCCCGAAAATGTCGCCTGGCGCCGAAGATAATGTCGCGCAGGATGATCAGGCTCCAGCGGTCGCCGAAAACTTCCAGCGACAGATTGATCGGGCAGCCGGAGCGGTGCTCGGTGTTCATGCCAGTCTCCAAAACCGGTTGCAATATGATATCAGCCTGCTTATCGTGCAACTGATTGCAATATGCAAGCAGATTGGGAGATGGAGGAGAGAAGAATGACCATCTTGCCTCGCCCTGAGATCCATTCGGAAAGCTTCGGCGATCCGGCCGACCCGGCGATCCTTCTGATCATGGGCGCCATGGCCTCGATGCTCTGGTGGCCGGAAGCCTTTTGCCGGGCGCTTGCCGAGCGCGGCCGTTTCGTCATCCGCTACGACAATCGCGACACTGGTCTCTCGACCAAGTACACGCCGGGCGCGCCGCCTTACGGGTTCGAGGACATGGTCGATGATGCCGTCCGTGTGCTCGACGATCACAATATCGCCAAGGCGCAGGTCGTCGGCATGTCGATGGGCGGCATGATCGCGCAGATCGTGGCGCTGAAATATCCCGAACGGGTCAGCGCGCTGACCGTGGTCTCCAGCTCACCGCTCGGTGTCGATACGTCCGGTTTGCCTGTGACGAGCGAGGCCTACCGAGAGCATTCCGCCGAAGGTGCCGATGTCGATTGGTCGAACCGGCAACAGGTGATCGACTTCATGGTCAGGGGCGCTCGCGCAATCGCCAGCACCCTGCATTCGTTCGACAGCGAACGGACACGTGCGATGATCGAGGAGGACTACGATCGGTCCGGCGGTCTCGCCAGCGCCACCAACCACTTCCTGCTGAAGAGCGGCGGCCCGGAGCGGCGAATAAGGGATTTGACCGTGCCGCTGCTCGTCATCCACGGCACTACCGATCCGCTCTTCCCGATCGAGCACGGCGAGGCGCTCACCGCCGCGGTTGCCGGCGGCAGGCTGGTGCGGATCGAAGGCGGCGGCCACGAACTGCACCGCAACGATTGGCCGCACATCGTCGAAGCAATCGCCGCATTTGGCTAGCCCGGCGGGATTAGGATTGACACCAGCGGTCTGCGAAAATAGTTAAGTGATCACTTCAGTATTGCCTCGACCTCCGCCGACAGGAGAAAAAATGTCCCTGACGCTGTATTTCCATCCGCTCGCTTCCTTCTGCTGGAAGCCGCTGATCGCGGTCTACGAAAACAACACGCCGTTTGCGCCGCAGATCGTCGATCTCGGCGATGCGCCGTCGCGCGCGGCTTTCCTGAAGGTTTCGCCGACGGGCAAGATGCCGGCCCTGCGCGATGACGCGCGGGGCCGCACGGTTATGGAATCGACCATCGTAATCGAATATCTCACCGCCTACTATCCCGGGCCGGTCGAGCTCATTCCCGCCGACGTCGACCTCGCCATCAAGGTGCGCCAGGCAGACCGCTTCTACGACTTCTACGTGCAGGAGCCGATGCAGAAGATCGTCGGCGACCGGCTGCGGCCGCAAAACAAGACCGATCCGTTCGGAGTCGAGCAGGCGCGCGAGCAGCTGCGCAATTCCTACGCCATCATCGAACGGGAGATGCAGTCAAAAACGTGGGCGGTCGGCGACCATTTCACTTTGGCCGACTGCGCCGCCTCGCCGGCGCTGTTTTACGCCAACAAGGTCGAGCCGTTCGGCGACAAATTCCCCGCCGTGAAGCGCTATCACGACCGTCTGCTCGAACGGCCGAGCTTCGCCCGCGTGATCGAGGAGGCGCAGCCCTATTTCAAGTTCTTCCCCTACAATAATGGCTAGGCCTCGATGCTGCATGATCCCGCCCAGCTCGACCTGATGTTCCAGGCGCTTGCCGATCCCGCCCGGCGCCAGATGGTGGAACGTCTGTCGCGCGGACCGGCATCGGTCAGTCAGCTGGCCGAGCCGCTGGCGATGTCGCTGTCGGCCGTCGTCCAGCATCTCGCCGTTCTCGAGACGAGCGGGTTGGTGAGCACCGAGAAGCTTGGCCGGGTGCGAACCTGCCGGATCGAGCCAAACGCATTGCGGGCAGCCGAGCATTGGATCAACGAGCGGCGACTGGCCTGGGAACGCCGGCTCGACCGGCTCGGCGATTTTCTCACGGACATCACCGACCAAACCTGAAGGGGCCCGTCATGACCGAACGATCCGTCGTCCATTCCACCTTCGTCATCGAACGCCACTATCCGGCGCCGCCCGAAAAGGTCTATTTCGCGCTCAGCGATCCGGCGGCCAAGAAGCGCTGGTTCTTCGATCCCGACAACCCGATGCCGAGCCGGCATGAAATGGACTTTCGCATCGGCGGCAAGGAGGTGAATGCCGGCTGCCCGAGCGACGGGCAGACGCATTTCTTCAACGCCGTCTACCAGGACGTCGTGCCGAACAAACGCATCGTCTACAGCTATGAGCTGCTGTTCGGCGAAACCCGAGTCTCGGTTTCGCTGGCGACGATCGAGCTTATCGCGGAAGGCAAGGGAACGCGACTGATTCTTACGGAGCAAGGGGCCTTCTTCGACGGCATCGACTCGCCGGCCACGCGCCAGCATGGAACGGGCGAACTGCTCGACGCGCTTGGCGCGGCGCTGCAGGCAGCGAACTGAGGCCTCCGGCTGGTGGCCAGCGGTCACTCTCCAGGGGAGAGTTCCCAAAATTGATCCAGCCAGACATTCAGCCTGAGGAAGCCGGCGGTGCTGACGGCGTAGACGCGTCTGGTGCCCTCGGCCCTGGCTTTGACCAGACCGGCGTCGAGCAGGACTTTCAGATGCTGGGAAACGGCCGGGCGCGAAACCGGCAAACCGGCCGCCAACTCATTCACCGTCTTGGGACCGCGCCGGAGCTCTTCCAAGAGATAGCGCCGGTTGGGATCGGCTATCGCCACGAAAGCGTCGGAAAACATCATGCCTCATTTGTGGGGCAAAGTTCCCCAAATCTCAACCATCGGTTTCAACCTTTGTGCGCGGGTCGAGCCGCAAGGCTTCCGGCGTGACGGCGCGGTCGGCCGGCTGCGTCTTGAAGGCATCGCGGTTCTCGATCGGAACCGGCGCGCGGGCGCGGATGCGGAGCAGGGTGTAACCGGCAAGGCAGAGATGCGCGAGCGCGGTCGCAAGGAAGAGCGCTTCGGGGCGCAGCCAGCCCATCAAAGCGGCGGCCAGCAGCGGTCCGATCATGGTGCCGAAGCCATAGAGCAACAGCAGGCCGCCGGAAACCTTGACGAAATCCTCCGCCCGCGCGTGGTCGTTGGCATGCGCGACGGCGATCGAATAGAGCGTGTATGCGAAGGCGCCGTAGGCGGCCGTCAGCAAGATGACGAAAACGCCGGAACGCGGCTCGACCAGAAAGACCAGCACGGCAAACAGTGCCGCGCCGAAGGCTGCGCCCGCCAGCACGAAACGGCGGTCCGTGGTGTCGGATAGCCGGCCCGCGGGAAGCTGCATGGCCGCGCCGGCGATGACCACCAGGCTCATCATGAGCGCGATCTCGGCGGTAGAGATGCCGATGCGGGCGCCATAGACGGCGCCGAGCGTGCCCCAGGCGCCATTGGCTATGCCGATCAGAAGGCAGGCAACCGCCGACACGGGCGAATTGGCGTAGAGGCCTTTGACGTCGAGCTTGACATCCTGCAGCGGCTTCGGATGCGACTGGGTCGACACCGCAGTCGGAAGGAGCGACAGGCAGAACAGGATGCCGGTGATCATGAACAGCGAGGCCGATTTCACATCGCCGCCGGCGACGATCATCTGGCCGCCCATGATCGAAGCATAGGTGACCATCATATAGAGGCCGAAGACGGTGCCGCGATTCTCGTTGGTGGCCTTCTCATTCAGCCAGCTTTCGATGACCATGAAGGCGCCGGCCATGGTGAAGCCGGTGAAGGCGCGCAGCAGGATCCAGAAATACTCGTCGATGATGAGGCCGGTGAGGAGCGCAATGATTGCGCCGGAGGCGGCGAAGGCGCCGAACGCCCTGACATGACCGGCACGGCGCACCAGCCGCGGCGCGAAGAAACAGCCAGTGACGAAGCCGCCCGCCCATGCCGTGCCCATCAGGCCGAGCGAGGCGGTCGAGAACCCCTCAAGCTGGCCGCGCAGCGGCAAAAGCAGGCCATGCAGGCCGGAGGCCGCCAGCAGGAACGCGGTGCCGCGCAGCAGCGAGAGGATCGGTCGGTAGGTTGCGAACATAGGCTGATCCGGCTGGTAATTTCGAAGCGCAGGTCTGTTTGAGGGTGCAGCTCTGGCAGTCGCTTTCAGGCTTTTCCGGGGCGGCTGGCCATGCAGCCAGGATTATCCGCGGCGAAACAGTGCCTCGGCGGCGGATTTGGTGGCGCCCCTGGCGGCCCGCTCAGCTTCCAGCCTCGCGATCTCTTCGCGCAGCAGGTCAATGCGCTCGGACAAATCATCGACAGACAGCAGCGACAGATCCTGTCCGATCTCGTGTGGGCGGGGCTTCTTCCTGGGTTCGTCGTCGAAGATCGCCATCGTCGCTTCTCCCTGATTTCACCATTTGCCTGATTTGGTAATGAGCATACATAGGGCAGGGATGCCGATGCAAACAGCCGGCCAGCGGCATGAGGAAACGGGACAATTCATGGCAAGCGGACAGCATATTCCGGCAAAGATGACGGCGATCGCAATCTCGCAGCCTGGCGGTCCCAGGGTGCTGAAGCCGGAGACGCGCGACGTGCCCACGCCCGGCCCCGGCGAGGTCCTCATCCGCGTGCACGCGGCCGGCGTGAACAGGCCCGACGTGCAGCAGCGCAAAGGCGCCTATCCGCCGCCGCCCGGCGCCTCGGACCTGCCCGGGCTCGAGGCGGCCGGTGAGATCGCGGCGCTCGGCGACGCGATATCGCGCTGGCGCACCGGCGACCGGGTCTGCGCGCTGACGCCGGGCGGCGGCTATGCCGAATATGTCAAGGTCCACGCCGGCAGCGTGCTGCCGATCCCGGCGGGCTTTACCTATTCCGAGGCCGCGGCCGTGCCGGAGAACTACTTCACCGTCTGGCACAACGTGTTCGAGCGCGGCGAGCTGAAGAAAGGCGAGACGCTGCTTGTCCATGGCGGCTCGTCCGGCATCGGCACGACGGCCATACAGCTCGCCTCGGCATTCGGTGCCTATGTCGTCACCACGGCCGGCAGCAAGGAGAAGTGCGACGCCTGTCTTGGGCTCGGCGCCGACCGGGCGATCAATTATCGCCAGCAGGACTTCGTTGCCGAGGTCAAGGACGCAACCGGCGGCCGGGGCGCCGACGTCATCCTCGACATGGTGGGCGGCGACTATGTGGCGCGCAACTACGACGCCGCGGCCGTCGAAGGACGCATCGTCCAGATCGCCGTACAGGCCGGTGCGGTCGCCAGCACCGACTTCGCAAAGCTCATGGTCAAGCGCCTTGTCCATACCGGCTCGACGCTTCGGCCGCGCACCGTCGAATTCAAGGCAGCCATCGCGGCGGCGCTCGAGGCTCAGGTCTGGCCGCTGCTCGGCACCCGCAAGGTCGCTCCGGTCATGGACATGATCTTCCCGCTGACGGAGGCATGGCGGGCGCATGAGCGGATGGAGGAGGGCGAGCATATCGGCAAGATCGTCCTCGACGTCGGCTAGGATGCGCCCGATATAGGTGAGGCCGGCCTGCAAGCAATTGTGTCCTGCGCTTCCGCTGCTCACGTACTTTAAGTACGTTCCGCTCCGGTTTGCGGACCAACCGTTTTGGGCTTGGCCTGACCTGAATCCGCGACGCATCCTGGTCGTTCGGATCCCTGACGAGAGACTGAACAAAGGCCTAATGCTGCAATGCACAAAATGCATTGCCGCCATGCAAAAGAGTCCGTTCAATTCGTAGGCAAGGGTGCCTATTTACGCGGCATCGAACAACTGATCCCGTGAATGGAGGACTGAAATGAACCCGATCCGCGCTTTCCGCAACTGGCGCCTCTACAATGAGACGGTGCGTGAGCTGAACAAGCTGAACGCCCGCCAGCTGAACGACCTCGGCATCAACCGCGGCGACATCGAGCGTATCGCTCGCCAGGCTCTTTGATTTGAAGCACGACCCGGCCGCAAGGCTGGGCCGTAGTCTCGAAGCCAGAGCCGTCGCAGACGCTTGCTCGTCTCCGGTTCCGAACCCGCTGGACTCCGTCCGGCGGGTTTTGTCTTTTTGGGTCCCAGCTGCTCCCCTCCCAAAAACATTGCGAAATCGTGACGGAGCGTTTATACAGGCCGCGAATTTCCCATTTTGGTGGCTCTAAAACCACCGCCCGCGCGGGAACGCGGGCGAACGAGAAGGATTTTTGACATGGCCAATACGCTGCTGATGCCCAAGGCCACCGCCGTCTGGCTGGTCGACAACACCGCGCTCTCCTTCGAGCAGATCGCGCAGTTCTGCGGGCTGCATCCGCTGGAGGTCAAGGCGATCGCGGACGGCGAGTCGGCGCAGGGCATCAAGGGCATGGACCCGATCATGACCGGCCAGCTCACCCGCGACGAGATCGCGCGCGGCGAGAAGGATCCGAACCATCGGCTGAAACTCTCGGACCCCAAGGTGCGGGTGCCGGAATCGAAGCGCAAAGGCCCGCGCTACACGCCGCTGTCGAAACGCCAGGACCGGCCGAACGCCATTCTCTGGCTGGTACGCAACCATCCCGAACTCAAGGACGCGCAGATCGCGCGGCTGGTCGGCACGACCAAGTCGACGATCGAGCAGATTCGGGAGCGCCGGCATTGGAACTCGGCCAATCTGCAGCCGATGGATCCGGTGACGCTGGGCCTGACCTCGCAGATCGACCTCGACATGGAAGTCAACCGCGCCTCGCGCGGCCGCGAGCAGGCACAGCCGGCTGCCGGCGACACGCTGCTGCCGGCGGCGCTGACCGAAAGGCTGACGCCGGCTCCGGAGAAGCCGAAGGACGAGGATCAGGAGCTCGACGCCAATGCCGTGTTCGCCAAGCTTTCGGCGCTGAAGTCGAAGGACAAGAAAGAAGACGGGGAAGAGGAGTAAGGTCTCCCAGCCCGACAAAAAAGCCCGCTTCGCGCGGGCTTTTTTGTCGGCCGTGCCTGGGGAGGTCAGGTCCGCGCCGCTCGATCGGGCGCCATGCCGTAATCCTCGCTGCGTTCCACGGCGCGGTAGAAGTCGGCGAGCTGCTTGCCGCGCTCCGGCTTGTAGATACGCCCGGCAATCACCACCGAGGCGATGCGGTCGATGCGGAAGGCGCGAAAATCGTCGCGCATCTCGCACCAGGCGACCAGGGTCCATACCTTGCCCCAGAACCAGAGGCCCAGGGGCCGGATGTCGCGCGCCGTGCCGCGCCCGGCTTCGTCCGAGTAGTCGATGGTGAGCACCTGGCGCTTCTCGATGGCGCGCTCGATGAGGTCGATCGCCTCGCGCGCGGCATCGCTCACCACCCACATCGGCGTGTGGATCTCGGTGCGCGCGATGCGATCCTTTTCCGTGTCGGGCAGCACCGCGCCGATCTTGACCAGCGCCTCGTCGGCGGCCCTTGCCATCGCCGCGCCGCCAAAGGCGCGCAC
>NZ_RZSV01000019.1:0-45072 GCF_004023205.1 Mesorhizobium sp. M1A.F.Ca.IN.020.03.2.1
GCTGACAGGCCGAGGGTTGACCCTTGGGCTTCCGGCGGCTGATGCGGTACTTTTGGCCCTGGCGCTTTTCATTTGCAGCGTAAGCTTCAGCACCGAAAGAACGACATTCCTGACCGGAATGGTTCATATTGTGGTGTTCTTTACCTACGTATTTCTCATATTTGTGCCGTGAAGGCTTGCAATCGAACGAGGGATAGAGAACTCGAGGTTGGGACCCGCACTATCGGATTTTCGAAGCGGGCAGCGTTAGCTCCGGTAAGCAGCAGAAGCTTCCGATACGGGCGTTGGCTGAGAACTGGGATTGGGCAAAGCTCAGAAACCAGGGTCAGCTCGCCAGCACCGCATGATCCAATCCCCGTATGATCTTTGCCAGTTCCACGCATTCGTCCTGGCGCACCTTGTTGCGCCGCCATGCGAGGCAGATCATGCGCTGCGGCATCGGCTCCTGGAACGGCACGATCTTGAGGTCCGGCATGACGCCGGCGGCGTTTGCCGCCATTTCCGGAACCAGCGTCACGCCCAGCCCATGCGCCACCATCTGCAAGAGCGTGGTGAGACTGGTGGCGCCATAGCTTGCCATCGCCACCGGCCGAACATTGCCGCAGACGGCCAGAGCCTGTTCGCGCAGGCAATGACCTTCCTCGAGCAGCATCAGCCGTTCCAGCGCCGGGCTTTCCGGCGGCACGGGCGGCGAGGCGAAAGCCGGATCGCCGGCGGGCACCGCAAGGAAGAAGCGGTCCGGGAAGAGCTCTTCCGTGACAAGCCCCGGATAGTCGAGCGGCAGCGCGGCGATGAAAGCGTCGAGCTTGCCCGAGACATTGTCCTCGACCAGCGATGCCGTCACCGCCTCGCGCAGTTCGAGCTGCAGGCCCGGGAAATGCTTCTTTAGTTCCGGCAGGACCCACGGCAGGAGATAGGGCGCTACGGTCGGAATGATGCCCAGCCGGAAGCGGCCTTCCATCGCAGGGCGGCCGCGCCGGGCGGTTGTCTCGACGTCACGTATATCGGCAAGAATGCGCTCGATGCGCGGCTGCAGCACAAGTGCTTCGTCCGTCATCCGCACCGCCTTGCCGCCGCGCTCGAACAGAAGACAGTTCAGCCGCTCTTCCATTTCGGCGATCTGGGCGGAGAGCGCCGGCTGGCTGACGCCGGCAAGCTTCGCGGCGCGGCCGAAATGCAGCGTCTGCGCCAGCGCGTCGAAATAAAGCATCTGTCGCACGGTGAGGCCGATCATAAGGAAAGCTTATCAAAACGAACAGGAAAGGCAATTTGTCTTTATCGCCAAGCCGGCCTAGGCTGGAATCATTCCAGATTGGCGCGGCCGCTGGCCGGCCCCGAAATCTGCGCAGAATCAATCTCGGAAAAATCAAAACCCTGGAGAGTAAGATGGACGCGAAAACCGACGACAACAGCGCTGGCAAATGCCCCGTGGCGCATGGATCCGCCGGCAGGACCAATCGGGATTGGTGGCCGAATCTGCTCGACCTTGGCGTTCTTCATCAGCAGTCGAACCTCTCGGACCCGATGGGCGAGGATTTCAACTACGCCACCGAATTCCGGAGCCTCGATCTCGATGCCGTGATCAAGGACCTGCACCATGTGATGACCGACTCGCAGGACTGGTGGCCGGCCGATTTCGGCCATTACGGACCGCTCTTCATCCGCATGGCCTGGCACAGTGCCGGCACCTATCGCATCGGCGACGGGCGTGGCGGCGCCGGTGCCGGCCAGCAGCGGTTCGCGCCGCTGAACAGCTGGCCGGACAATGCCAATCTCGACAAGGCACGCCGGCTGCTGTGGCCGGTCAAACAGAAATACGGCCGCAAGATCTCCTGGGCCGACCTGATGATCCTTGCCGGCAACGTCGCGCTGGAATCGATGGGCTTCAAGACCTTCGGCTTCGCCGGCGGCCGCGCCGACGTGTGGGAGCCGGAGCAGGACGTGGATTGGGGCTCCGAAACGAAGTGGCTGGACGACCAGCGCTATTCCGGCGACCGTGAACTGCAGGGCCATCTCGGCGCCGTTCAGATGGGCCTGATCTACGTCAACCCGGAAGGCCCGAACGGCAAGCCGGATCCGGTCGCCGCGGCCCGCGACATCCGCGAGACCTTCCGCCGTATGGCCATGAACGACGAAGAGACCGTGGCGCTGATCGCCGGCGGCCACACCTTCGGCAAGACCCATGGCGCCGGCGATGCCTCGCTGGTGGGCGTGGAGCCGGAAGGTGCCGGCATCGAAGCGCAGGGCCTCGGCTGGTCGAGCAAACATGCCACCGGCATTGCCGGCGACGCCATCACCTCGGGCCTGGAAGTCACCTGGACCACGACGCCGACCAGATGGAGCAACAATTTCTTCGACAACCTGTTCAACTTCGAATGGGAGCTGACGAAGAGCCCGGCCGGTGCCAATCAGTGGACGCCGAAGGGCGGCGCCGGCGCCGGCACGGTTCGGGACGCGCACAATCCCTCCAGGCGTCATGCTCCGGCCATGCTCACCACCGATCTCGCGCTGCGCTTCGATCCGGCCTATGAGAAGATCTCGCGTCGCTTCCACCAGTACCCGGACCAGTTCGCCGACGCTTTCGCCCGCGCCTGGTTCAAGCTCACCCATCGCGACATGGGCCCGGTGGTTCGTTATCTCGGCCCGCTCGTGCCGAAGGAAGAGCTGATCTGGCAGGATCCGATTCCGGCGATCGACCACGAACTGGTCAGCGAAGAGGATATCGCCGCGCTGAAGGCGAAGATCCTGGCCTCCGGCCTCACGGTTCCTGAACTGGTCTCAACTGCCTGGGCCTCGGCCTCGACCTTCCGCGGCTCGGACAAGCGCGGCGGCGCCAATGGCGGCCGCATCCGTCTCAGCCCGCAGAAGGACTGGGAAGTCAACCAGCCGGCCCAGCTTTCGAAGGTGCTGGCGAAGCTCGAAGCCATCCAGCAGGAGTTCAACGCGGCGCAGGCTGGTGAGAAGAAGATCTCGCTCGCCGACCTGATCGTGCTCGGCGGCGCCGCCGCGATCGAGAAGGCCGCGAAGGACGGCGGCAATGAGGTGAACGTGCCCTTCACGCCAGGCCGCATGGACGCTTCGCAGGAGCAGACCGATGTCGAATCCTTCGCGGCACTCGAGCCGAGGGCCGACGGCTTCCGCAACTATGTCCGCGGCAGGCTGCCCATGTCCGTCGAAGCGATGCTGGTCGACCGTGCGCAGCTCCTCACGCTGACGGCGCCGGAAATGACGGTGCTGGTCGGCGGCCTGTCGGTGAACACGCCGTGCTTTGAGCCGCCATAATTGGCGCCGAGCACGCTGACCAACGACTTCTTCATCAACCTGCTCAGCATGGCGACCATCTGGGATCCGGCGGCCGGCTCCGAGCCAGACTCGGATGAGGTCTATGAGGCGCGCGACCGCAAGACCAAGCAAGTCAAGTGGACCGGCACCCGCGCCGACCTGATCTTCGGCTCGCACTCGCAATTGCGTGCGCTGGCCGAGGTCTACGGCTCGGCGGATGCCAAGCAGAAGTTCGTCAAGGACTTCGTGAAGGCGTGGACGAAGGTGATGAATCTCGACCGCTTCGAACTGGTCGCAAAGTAAGCATGTCTCCCGAGAGCGGGAACCGGTTTCGGGATAAAGGCAACTAAAGCGCACGGAGCGAAACTGAAAGGTCTCATCCTCCCAAAGAGAAGGCGCGGGTTCATGCCCGCGCCTTTTGCATTACGTATCAGTCTTTTTCGAAGATGCCAGTCTTGGCGACGATGCCGGCGATCGCCCCGCCGATCAGTGGCGCGACGATGAACAGCCAGAGCTGGCCGAGCGCCGCGCCGCCCGAAAACAGCGCCGGGCCAATCGAGCGCGCCGGATTGACCGAAGTGCCCGTCACCGGGATCATGGCAAAGTGGAGCCCTGCCAGCGTTAGGCCTATCACCAGGCCGGCAAAGGCCGTCATGTGCTTGGCGTTGGTGACGCCGAGAATGACGGTGACGAAGGTGAAGGTGCCGATCAGCTCCCACAGGAAGGCCGAGCTGATGCCCCATTTCGCCTCGTCCCAGCCATTTGCGCCGAAGCCCCCGGTGTGGCCGCCGGCCTGACCGGTGACGATGATCCACAGCGCCAGCGAAGCGATGATGGCGCCGATGATCTGCGCGATCCAGTAAGGCACGACTTCCCTCGCCGGCATCCGCCCCGCAAGGAACACGCCGAGCGTCACCGCCGGATTGAGATGCGCGCCCGAGATCGGGCCGATCGCATAGGCCGCGGCGATCAGGCCGATGCCGAACGCCAGGCCGATCCCTTCCTGTCCGAGCGGCAGCGCGCCGCCGAAGCCGCCCGTGACCACGGAGGCCGTGCCTATGAACACCAACAGAAACGTGCCTAGAACTTCTGCCAGATAAGTCTTCATTGCCCTCTCCTCATAGGGATCCGCCAAAACGCGTTTTCCGCGTCGCGAATCACAGGCGAAAGAGTATTCCTGCCGGCAAAACTTGGAAAGCTGAGTGTTAAGCCAGTGGTCTTGCTTTGCATCCGCCAGTCAAGACATTAGAGAAGTTTCATGTGCGAGGCGTTTTTCTTGTTATCCGCTGACCGCCGACTGCCGCAAAAGAACCTTCCGCCTGTTGCATGGACGATGGCATGGGACAGGTCGTTTTGGCTTCACCGCAAGAGAAGTGTTTCAATCGGAGCCGGAAAGGCTCTAAGAGCAGGGCTGGAAGCAACGATAGACGGAAGCAGGAATGAGACTGGGCGGAAGGCTGGCGGCGGCCATCGAAGTGCTTGAAGACATCGGCCGGCGGCATCGGCCGGTGGCCGACGCCTTGCGCGACTGGGGCTTGTCGCACCGCTTTGCCGGTGGCGGCGACCGCGCGGCGATCGGCAACATCGTCTACGACGCGCTGCGCCGCAAGCGCTCGGCCGGCTGGCTCTTCGGCGAGGAGACGCCGCGCGCCATCGGCTTCGGCGCGTTGCTGCTGGAATGGGGCCCGACGGCGCGGTCGCTGAATGACGCTCTCGACGGCGACAAATTCGCGCCGCCGCTGCTCAGCGCCGCCGAACTGAAAGCGGCAGCCTCCGGCAGGCTCGCCGATGCGCCGGATGCCGTGCGGGCCGATGTTCCGGACTGGTGCGCGCCGCTTCTCGAGCACGCCTATGGCGATGACTGGGTCGAAGAGGGCGCGGCTCTCGCGATGCGCCCGCCGCTGGACCTCAGGGTCAATGCGCTGCAGGCAGACCGCGGCAAGGTGCTGGCGGAACTCCAGGGCACCGGTGCAGCACCTGCCGCAATCGCGCCGCACGGCATTCGCATCCCGCCGATCAATGGCGACGGCAGGCATCCGAACGTCCAGGCCGAGCCCGCCTTCCAGAAAGGCTGGTTCGAGGTGCAGGACGAGGGCTCGCAGCTTGCAGCAGCGCTCGCCGGCGCCGAGCCAGGCATGCAGGTGCTCGACTATTGCGCGGGCGCCGGGGGCAAGACCCTGGCGCTTTCGGCAGAGATGGACAATCGCGGCCAGGTCTTCGCCCATGATGCGGAAAAGGTCCGGCTGGCGCCGATCTTCGAGCGCATCCGCCGCGCGCACAGCCGCAACATCCAGGTCGTCAGCAAGCCTGCGGAACTCGCGCCGCTCACCGGTCACATGGACCTCGTGCTGATCGATGCGCCCTGCACCGGCAGCGGCACCTGGCGGCGGCGCCCGGACGCCAAGTGGCGGCTGACGGACAGACAGCTCGATGCCCGCAAAGGTGAGCAGCAGGCGATCCTCGACATGGCGCAGGCTTTCGTGAAGCCCGGCGGGCTGCTCGTCTACATCACCTGCTCGGTGTTCGATGCCGAAAACGGCGAGCAGGTCGCCGCCTTCCGCGAGCGCCACGGCGATTTTGCGCCGGTCGACCACCGCCAGCTCTGGGACGGCCGTTTCCCCGGCCACGAGGGCGCTGCGCGTATTGGCGAAGCCGGTGGCATCTCACTGTCGCCGGCGCTCAGTGGCACTGACGGGTTCTATTTCCACGCCCTGCGCAGGGCCGCATGAGGGCGGCCGGCATTTGCTGCGCTGCAACATAAAGATTGCCTGTCCTGCCTGCCTCTGCAATAAGCTTCGCCAGCAAAAATGAGGCGAAGGCCATGGCAGCCAAAATCGTACCCGCTCCCGATTATGAGGATCGCGTCAGGACTTCCTTTGCCCGCCAGAAGGCCATGGCCACCATCGGTGCGGAGCTGACGCTGGTCACGCCCGGCATCATCGAGATCGAGATGCCCTATGCCCCTTCGCTCACCCAGCAGCACGGCTTCTTGCATGCCGGCGTCATCTCGACCGCGCTGGACTCGGCCTGCGGCTATGCCGCCTTCTCGTTGATGCCGCAGAATTCCAGCGTGCTGACCATCGAATTCAAGGTCAACCTGCTCGCACCGGGGAAGGGCGAGCGCTTCCTGTTCCGCGGCTCGGTGACCAAGCCAGGCCGCACCATCATTGTTGCCGACGGCCAGGCCTATGCTTTCGCCGCCGATGGCGAGGCCAAGCTGATCGCCACCATGACCGGCACAATGATGACGGTGGTTGGCCGCGACGGCATCGAGGGGTGATCCATGGCCAGCGTTGCGCGGTTAGGGGAAAAATCCGTCCTCTTCGTCATGGCGGCCGAGGCCGAATACGGTCCGCATCTCAAAAAGCGGTTCACGCCGCTGATGACCGGCGTCGGCCCGGTCGAGGCCGCCGTGCGCCTCGGCGCCGAGCTCGCCACGTTGAAGGCCGAGAATGCGCTGCCGGATCTCGTCGTGTCGCTAGGCTCCGCGGGAAGCCGAACGCTCGAACAGACCGAAATCTACCAGGCCGTGTCGGTGAGTTACCGCGACATCGACGCTTCGCCGCTCGGCTTCGCGAAGGGCGCGACGCCGTTCCTCGACCTGCCCGTGACGGTGCCGCTGCCCTTCGTCATTCCCGGCATCAGGACCGCGACGCTGTCGACCGGAGGCGCCATCGTCACCGGGGCCGCCTATGACGCGATCGACGCCGACATGGTCGACATGGAGACCTTCGCCTGCCTGCGCGCCTGCCAGCTGTTCGGCGTGCCGCTGATCGGCCTGCGCGGTATTTCCGACGGCGCGGTCGATCTCAGGCATGTCGGCGACTGGACCGAGTATCTGCACGTCATCGACGAGAAGCTGGCGGCGGCGATAGGTCTGCTAGAGCAGGCGATTGCGTCCGGCGCGATCGGCCTTACTTAATGCATGTCGCCCAAAAGTGCGCAGCGGTTTTGGGAGAACGACATGCATCAGATGAAACTTGAAGCTCGTCGCCTGGGCCCGTTCGACGCGACGCGCTTTAGGCGTTTTGGCAAGGACCGAACGCCGCAACGCGCACCATTGCGCCGAATCGGTTCTTTCTTTAAAGGCTCGCCATGACGACACATCCCGACACCGTTCTCATCATCGACTTCGGCAGCCAGGTCACGCAGCTGATCGCGCGGCGCGTGCGCGAGGCCGGGGTCTACTGCGAGATCGTTCCGTTCCAGTCAGCCGCGGAGGGCTTCCGCCGCATCCGGCCGAAGGCCGTCATCCTGTCGGGCAGTCCGCACTCGACCGTCGACATCGGCTCGCCCCGCGCGCCCGACGAGGTCTTTTCGTCCGGCATTCCGGTGCTCGGCATCTGCTATGGCGAGCAGACGATGTGCGCTCAGCTCGGCGGCAAGGTCGAGGCCGGCCATCACCGCGAGTTCGGCCGGGCCTTCCTGGAGATCGAGGACGACTGCGCGCTGTTCGACGGTGTCTGGGCCAGGGGCACGCGTCATCAGGTCTGGATGAGCCACGGCGATCGCGTCACCGCCATTCCGGAAGGATTCAAGATCGTCGGCACCTCCACCGGCGCGCCCTTCGCAGCGATTGCCGACGAGGCACGGAAGTTTTACGCGGTGCAGTTCCATCCCGAGGTCGTCCATACCCCGGACGGCGCGAAGCTGCTGAGCAACTTCGTCCACCATATCGCCGGCCTCAGCACGGGCTGGACCATGGCTGCCTATCGCGAGCAGGCGGTCGAGGCGATCCGCAAGCAGGTCGGCAAGGGCAAGGTGATCTGCGCGCTATCAGGCGGCGTCGATTCCTCGGTCGCTGCGCTCCTGATCCACGAGGCGGTCGGCGATCAGTTGACCTGCATCCTCGTCGACCACGGCCTGATGCGGAAGGACGAGGCGAAAAGCGTGGTGGAGATGTTCCGCCAGCATTACAACCTGCCGCTGATCCTGGTCGACGCTTCCGACCGCTTCATTTCGGCGCTGGAAGGCGAGAGCGATCCGGAAAAGAAGCGCAAGACCATCGGCCGCCTGTTCATAGAGGTGTTCGAGGAAGAGGCGAAGAAACTTGGCGGCGCCGACTTCCTGGCGCAGGGCACGCTCTATCCCGACGTCATCGAAAGCGTCTCCTTCTCCGGCGGCCCGTCGGTGACGATCAAGTCGCATCACAATGTGGGCGGCCTGCCCGAACGCATGAACATGAAGCTGGTCGAGCCGCTGCGCGAGTTGTTCAAGGACGAGGTGAGGGCGCTGGGCCGAGAGCTCGGCTTGCCCGAAAGCTTCATCGGCCGCCATCCGTTCCCGGGTCCTGGCCTTGCCATACGCTGTCCGGGCGGCATCACCCGCGAGAAGCTGGAGATCCTGCGCGAGGCCGACGCCATCTACCTTGACGAGATCCGCAAGGCCGGCCTCTACGATGCCATCTGGCAGGCGTTCGCCGTGCTCTTGCCGGTGCAGACCGTCGGCGTAATGGGCGACGGCCGCACCTACGAATTCGTCTGCGCGCTGCGCGCTGTCACATCGGTCGACGGCATGACGGCCGATTTCTACCACTACGACATGAACTTCCTGGGCGCCGCCGCCACCCGCATCATCAACGAGGTGAAAGGCATCAATCGCGTCGTTTACGACGTTACGTCGAAGCCCCCGGGCACCATCGAATGGGAATAAAGGTGCATCATTAGCTAGCTTTCGGTAAGTATCGATCAGAGTTGTATAAGCCTCTGAAATAAGTGTGTTTTCCTTACTGCATCTATCGCCATCTATCGCCTGGAAGCGGAATCATTTGGCGGTAAATTTGACGGCATGCGTTTCAGCGTTCTCTTTCCTGCCATGCAATACCGTCGTCCCGCCGATTGCAAGCGCACTCACTTCTTGCCCATCAAAGCATTGAAATACAATGATCGTTCCTAACAGTTGACGGTAAAAATTAATGACGGTAAAATTGGCGGCCGAGAAACCCAAGTTGTGATCCGATCCTCTGTCATTATGTTAACAGATATTGCCCTTAAGCGGCTGAAACCGAAAGACAAAATGTACAAAGTTGCCGACCGTGACGGTATGTACGCTGCGGTGTCTCCGACTGGGCAGATTGCGTTTCGGTACGACTACCGGACCAATGGTCGGAGAGAGACTGTGACGCTGGGCCGATATGGGAACGGAGGTCTCACGCTGGCAGAGGCACGCGACCGCTGCCTTGCCGCGCGAAAAATGGTGGCAGCCGGAAAGTCGCCGGCGCAAGAAAAGCAGCGCGAGAAGCGTCGCCTGTCAGGCACGGCGAGCTTCGGGGATCAAGGCAAGCGCTGGTTAAAGGAAGCGAAGATGGCGGATAGCACCCGCTCGATGCGCAAGGCTATTTTCGATCGCGACATTTTGCCGATTTGGGAAAAAAGACTCCTAACCGAAATAACACCTGACGACTTGCGGGCGCTCTGCGCAAAGGTGAGGGATCGTGGTGCGCCGGCAACCGCCGTCCATATCCGCGATGTCGTGAAGCAGATCTATAGCTACGCCATTCTGCACGGCGAGAAGATCGCCAACCCTGCGGACGAGGTGGGACCAGCCTCAATTGCCACGTTCGAGGCGAAAGACCGCGCTCTGTCGCCTGCAGAAATCCGGATAATGCTGAAAGAGTTGGAAAACGTGCCGACGCTGCCGACGATTCGGGTCGGCCTAAAGTTCATCCTGCTCACGATGGTCCGAAAGAGTGAACTACTCGAGGCGACTTGGGACGAGGTCGATTTCGAGAACGCCGTCTGGAGCATCCCAAAAGAGCGAATGAAGCGGAAGAAGCCGCATAACGTCTACCTGTCACAGCAATCCCTCGATATCATGATCGCGCTCAAGACTTGTGCGGCGAACTCCCGATATGTGCTGCCGTCCCGCTACGATGCCGATGAGCCCATGTCGCGCGCGACGTTCAATCGGGTAACCGCGGCGATTGTCGAGCGGGCAAAGCAGCAAGACTTTCCGCTCGCGCCTTTCACAGTGCACGACCTTCGGCGCACCGGCTCAACACTCCTGAACGAGATCGGATTTAATCGCGACTGGATTGAGAAATGCCTTGCCCACGACGACAGGCGGTCCTCTCGAGGTGTCTACAACAGAGCTGAATATGAGCCGCAGCGTCGTCATATGCTGCAGGAATGGGCGGACATGGTCGATGCGTGGGCGGCAGGCAAAAAGCACACGCCCAGACTCCAGCCGCCTGCAGAGGCAGCGGTTATCCTTGATCCGATTTGACGGGTCTTGCCTTTCGTAGTCTTACGTCAGGCGCAGGCTTGGTCTTGATTTTTCCGACAGATGACGCATTCCGCCGCTCCTCGATCCACGCTTCGACTTCTGCCAAGTCCCAAACAACACAGCGGGCGGTGAGATTGAAGCGTCGTGGGAACTCGCCACGCTGTTCCATCTCATAGACGGTCGTATCAGACAGGGGAACGATTTCTCGCAGCTGCGACCGGCGAACAGTTCGCACTACTCGACGCGACGCGATGTGTGGTAGAACCAGAAGTGGATCCGGCTGCCCAATTTCGATGCCCTTGAATTTATCGACCTCGGAAGACTGCTGCCGTTTGACCATTTGCGTGACCGGGATGGATTGCCTTACTGGCCAACAATCGCGCAACTTTTCGAGGTTTCGTACAGCCCTCAATTGCGACCACGTATCCTCGCCTACTGACGTGAAGACTCAAGGGCATTTCACTGCGGATTATGTCAGGACCGCACCACCAATGGGATCCATCGAGCAGGCGCTGCATAAGGTCCGACAGGCGATCCTTGCTGCAGGCTTCTCGATGCTCGAATATCTCAAGCTGCGCGCTGACAATGACCTTGCGCCAATTGACGCGTTAATCGGCCGGCGCGGCTAGATCGCGGCGGAGGCGAAGCGCCGCGAGATCACGCTCACAGCCGAGGACGCGAAGCGCCGCCGGCTTCGCAGTTACGCCGTCGCCGATCTCACCAATCATGAGAGATTGCCGACATGGACAGCGAGACTTGGTCTTTGGTTAAACGGCAGCAGGCTCGGCGGTCGCAACGGCTACCTTGTCAAATACTGTGATGAGAAACGTTGCATCGCCAACATCTTCATCGAAGATGTGCTCGCATATTTCGAATTCCTGCGTGCCTTAGCGTGGCTGATCACGGAGGACGGCAGAACAGCCGATGCCGACCGACAAAAGGTGAAAGGCAATGAAGGCGAGCATAGTTCCTGCTCCGCTTGGTTGTTTGCGGAACCGGACCGAGTGTTGGAAAATGAAAGTTGGGGACAGTGCTCTCCGGCAGTTGATTGCAGACGCATCACAATGCGTATTACTCCGACTCAACCGCGCGGGGAAAACCAATGGCGAAGAAACCCAATGAGACTACGAGCAAGAAAGTTGCTTCGACGGCATCCAAGTTGCTTCGTTCTAACAGCTCCTCAAAGGCAGTCAAATCGGTCGCGGGATCCGCTCTTACGCAAAGGGTGAAAAAAAAGAAATAGCGCCGGTTTGACAGACATGAAGCAGTTTTGGCCTCATTCAGAAGAGCGCCAAGGAGTTTGGTTTCCGGCGAACTGGTTGTGTCCGAAAAGGTGGACTGCACGTTGGCGTCGACGCCATCCACAAACTGGAGAGCGCAGAGATTGGCGTTTTGGTTTGCCTTGATCCACCAACGGCACCGATGCTGAGAGAGGCTGCATCCGAGGGTGAGGTCGGCCCGCGCTCAAAGCAAGTTCCTAAAGTCCAGATTTAGAAGACGCCCGTCGAACGCCTGGGGGATGATAGATCTTCCGGAAGTAGGAAGACAGCCGGCTGTTTCGCCACAAAAGCTTGGCCGCAAGCGGGTTGAGGGTCAAACGGAAATGATGTTTCCAATGTCTTCAAACAGCAGAATGTCGAAGGGCCAAAACGCAAGGGAAATGGGCCCATCCGGACGGTCGACATCGAAGTGACCCGCGGACCATAGCCGAAAACAAAATAGCCTTTAAGGGCCCGCTCGACTGAATCCAGGAGCGGGCTTTTCTAATTCAGGGCGGGGTTCGAACCCACGAGACCGATGAAGGTCCACCTCCTTATCAGGGATGCGCAATCGACCGCTCTGCCACCTATCCACAACGTTGGTTCGATTGATCGATCTTCAAGCCCCGAGACATTCTCGGTGCGAATACGGCGGACTTTTGCCGCAAGCACGGCATTTCGGCAGCGACCTTCTATAAGTTCAAGGCGAAGTTTGGCGGGATGGAATTGTCCGACGCCCGTCCCCTGACGGCGCTGGAGGACGAGAACGCGCGGCTCAAGAAGCTGCCGGCGGAGCGGATGCTCGACAATGGATCTTGAAGGATGCTGCCGCAAAAATGTATGGTCCGCCCCGTCCGGGCAAGGTGTCGCGAGATCGCGAATGACCTATGGAAGGGCCGATACCCTCGAAGAGCGGCTTGGGTTGAAGCCGCTGGTTGGCCAGCGCATTGCGCCGATCATCATCTTCGCCGCCAGCATCGAACATCACCTGGAGCGGCGTTGTGGAAGCTCAAGGGCGTCAATCCAAAGGGCATTCGACCCGAGACCGACGCGAAGATGATCTCTGATTTGATCGGGATGCTTGAAACATTCGCGTCAACCGCTGCCAGCGGGAGACGAGCGCACCCTTCTTCAGACATGGTCCAATGCGGCCAGTCTTGCATTTGCGATCAGGAATGACATCGCTCATGGCGTGCCACCAACTTGGGCGAGAACGCGCAAGAGACCGTCCAGCGACTATTGGGCCGACGATCACTCTCTCGATCTCGTTCGTCACGCCTTCGCGGTTCTACTGCGCGTCACTGTTGGCGTTTCGACAGAGAAGATGCCGTTGATCGAGCTTGCGAACCCATCTTTGCTACGTGCCCTCCGCCGCGAATTATTCTGAGCGAGATGGCCTGCAAAGACTATAATCCGACCTTCAGAAATACTAAATCGGCAGCGATGGCTTCCTATTTCCCCGCGAGCGCTACACTGGTCACTTCAAGAATGGCGGCACCGTACCGCGGGCGCGCAGGCCAGGATGTCCAGTTCGACGTCACGGAAGGCCAATCGAAGACACGATCGAGGCATTCAACAATCTTGGATTTAACGATCGCACGATGACGATCAATCGTACGGCTACTCGGGCTATATCGCTCGAACTTGGACCGATTGCCCTTGGCCGCTTCCAGGTCGCATTGGTTTCGAGGTTGTGCCGGCATTCAACGAAGCTTTCTACGGCGCGCTCCACGTCGATCATATCGATCACAGCTGGAATGAGAATGACGGCCTCGCTTTTCGCATTCAAAATACACTTGGCCTTGCCGGCTTAGTGGTCGGCGGCAAAGTAGAGTTCTGCAAGATAAGCGGCACCATTCCAATCGGCGGCGCGCTGGTTACCTTGGGCGCGAAGTCGGCGACGGGGTCGACATCGCTTGATACGCCCAATGGCGACAGCACAACCTACCATGTGCGGCTCACGCAGCCGATCTACATGCTCGCCCATGTCGTCACGCCGGTGTTTTCAGGTACGGTCCCCCTGTGGTTCAAGTTGGAACTGACCAAGGGCAAGATCCCTACAACGCTGGGACAGAAGGGGTCGATCCAGATCACACCGACAGGACAGCGCCGTGACTACGTCCTTGTCGTTAGGCTCGATCAGGCCGCCTTTCTCCCGCAAGGGCTGACCGCGTCGGGCAAAGTCGACGTTAATTGGCAGGCACCGACCACGCTGCCGCCGACCGCGGCCGGCATCACGATGCCGCACCAGTAGCGAATTTCTCGCTGTAGCCGGGTTTGAGCGCAGCAAGCGATCTATTCGTCGCACTGCAATCGGCCTATGGCGAACTGAGTGCGAGGCCCTTTTGGAGGGCTTTTCCGTGTTGGCCGAAACGGTAGCTTTGGGTCAGGTCACGACTATGCCTAGCGGGGTGCCTCAACGTTCGTTTCCGACTATTTGTGCCTTAAAACTGCCAACCTGCAACGGCCCAACGCCGCCTGGCAGCTTTTGCGCCTCGTGTCGGCCATAGAGGCGAACTTTACCTCTGCCCGGAAGCAGACATTTCGGTTGACAACGCGCGCCGTCGCGGTCGCGCCATGAACAGGCATGGAATGTGGGTTCAACTGAAATGGATAGCTGGAGACTAGTATTGGCAAAAGTGCTTGCATCGCGGTGCGAACTGACGCTCTCTATTAGCTTAAGGTAAGATCAATTAGCTAAACCTAGTGCCATGGGCGATACTGACATCAACGCCGCTTTCGCGGGGGTGGACATAGCGCGATTTGCCCCGAGGGGGCATGAGCGTTTTGATGGTCCTATTCGAACGTTCTCAGACGCAGATGGGACAACTCTCTCAGCAATATCGGATCGAACGTTTCTTAGGTGGATAATCAGAGAACTCGGCGATCTGAGGGGGAAGCGCATATACGAAATTGGAACAGGAACTGGTTATCTGGTGTCAGTACTCTCCTTGCTAGCCGGCAGGGAAGGAGACGTCCCACTGATATTTGGTTGCGAGATTATTCCCGACCTCTTCGATCAATCACAGCGCGCCCTCATCGGCACTTCTGGTGTGCGCGTGCAATTAGGTGATTGGGTCGATCGACTACCCGAGCTGGGTCTCTTCGACGTCATAATAGCCACTTCTGCGTTTCGTGGCATCCCGCGACTGCTTCGCGAGGCGTTGCGGGTGCCGGGAGGCATGCTCGCTATGCCTGTAGCGATTCCGGGTGGCGGGGACTGCTTTACGATCTTCCTAGCAACCGAGAAAGGACTACTCACGGTCGGCGCTAGGATGTCCGTGTCCGTCCCTACAACCGGTTCCATTGCAGATGAGGACACATGGTACATCCCGCTTGAAAAGCTTATTGATCCGCGACCGAAGTCCTTCTTGCATATTGAAAAGGGCCGAGGCTTTGGTCACCCTGTTTTGGATTCTTTGGCATTCCGGAGCTACCTTTTTGGCGCTGAACCGAATTTCCGCGCTGTGAACCTAGGCGTCGAGCGTACATTCGACCTCACACACTACTCTTTCGGTCTCATCGATAGCGAGCGCCGCTCGGGCGCGCTTTATCACGGCCGCGACATAGTCGTGTTCGGTGATCTGGGCCTCGAATTTGCCGGCACCTTGGCAGCCCATCGGGAACGATGGCAAGCAAATGGGCAGTCGGATCTTAGCCGAGTGCACTATCATATCCCTTGGACCGCGTTCGATGCTGACCAGTTGCCAAGCGGATATGTTGCTGCCCTTGGAGGCTGAGGATGTTGCAGACGGCTCCTCCAGACTTGTCATACGTTTGTCCCGATGTGAGATTTCGGGAAATAGGTTGCATCCCCATCATCGGAATGAAGTGCGCAGCAGAGCTGATGGAAACTCCCTGGGTGTCGCGAGACGTTTCCGCTCTGGATGAACTTGCTGCCCTCCTCACACCCCAGCGTATCGCGGCACGGCATGGGACGCGCTTGGTCACGCTCGAGCATAAGGAACGATGGCGGAACCTCCGGGCGCAACAGAGATTGGGCGATTATCTCGCTGGTCTCGACACAACTGAATTTTATCTCAGGCAGAGTGACGCGTCCTTCGTCGACATCGCGCATCGATTGCCTGTTTCACCTCGATCACGCGAGCCGGCATACTTCGACAACATATGGATCGGTCCGCCAGGAACGGTGCAAACCTTTCATCAAGATAACCACAACGACTACGTCACGAACCATAATTACTTCATTCAGTTGTTTGGGTGGAAATATGTTGCAGTCTGCCACCCACGGGATACCTTCGCGCTCACGGACGGCGCCACAGTGCGAGGGCACCATTGCGATGCCTCGCCGACGGACCCCAATGTCTGGCAACGCGTGCCGTCGTTACGTCATGCAATCGTCGGTCCATGCGACCTCCTGCATATCCCTCCCAGTTACTGGCATTACGTCCAATCCCTCTCAGTTAGCATTTCGGTGTCGCGTTGGTGGTTCGATAACCACTTGGCAGAGATCATTTACAGCGTTGGGCAAGAGCGTTGGGAGCGTCCTGCAATCGTTGTGGCGGATACTAGGACATTCTTGGCTGACCTTGAAGAGTTTGGCGGCGCTTCTGCTTTGAAGCGTGTCCTTTTGCAATTGTCTCCCATCGCAAGATTTGCAATTATAACGGCGTTCAGTGAATTCTATGGCAAAGGAGTTTTCGACTATGTCTGAAGCACCGCTTTCCTTCGAACTGAGTGAAGATCAAGCTAAGGCCCTCAGGTCCCTCGCTGGAGGTAAAGGCATACGCATTTCCGGTTATGTCGATGGGACAACCCTGAAGGTCGACAACATTGCCATCAACGCAGGGATAATCGGTATCAGCAGTTCACCCTTCAAGGACGGCATGGCCCCTTTTATCGCTTGCAATGGCCCGCTCGAAGTTGAAAAATGACAATGGACTACGTCGCGCGTTTTGTTGAAACTGCCCTTGACGAACAAGGCGACATAGCAACGCGCGACTACCTTCGGCTGTTTGGCGACGCTGTTGCACGTCACGTGCCGCCATACTTCCTCGCCGACTACGGCAACAGTTTTAGGTCGCATATTGAGAACCCGGTATGGGTGCTGCAGTCGCTTGTCTCGAATGCGATCAAAGAGGGCGAGGGTTCCCGCGACTTAGCGAAGATTGCCAACGCTTGCACAAGTGCCGGGCTTGTTGACGATCTGAGCCAGCATGTCGAGGATGAGGCAGGTCATTGCCGAATGTACCTTCGTCTCGCCGATCTGGTATTTCCAGACGCATTGCCAGATAATGTGCGCGGGGCCGTTGAGACCCAGTTTCCCCCCATGCAGCACAGCCAGGTCGAGGCCGCTAGCCTCGAAACCTGGAGGGTGCTCGACTATTTGATTCAGGTGAACCTCGGTGAGGTGAGGACCCGCATTCACCAGAAGTTGTTGGAGCCCGTGCTCGAGGCATATTGCCCGCACCGTAACCTAGACATGCTGGGTCGAACGCTATGCAAGTTAAGTGGCGACGAGTGTAGCCACATCCGCTACACTGCAAGACGCATCGGAGAACTGTCCAAAGAATTTGCCTCGACTCGGGTTGAAGAACTCTTTTGGCAGAGATTGCTACAGTTCACCGCATACACAGAGCGCGAATTGGGTAGCCAGAGGGCTGGAGGGTTTGCGACGTCCCTAGTTAGGGATCGGTGATTGCTCCGTGGGGATCGTGTTGGCAGGCACGCTCTTATTCAGGTCGCCTTCGCCGTTGACCCGCGCCGTTAGATCTGTCGACCTCCTGGATGAAAATTCGCTTGCGAACCGCGGGGAGTCAACCGGACAGTTCTCAGGACGGCTGTTGGCGCCAAGCGGTCCGCGCTATGCTGGACGTGTTAGTCCGTTTCTAGACCGGCCAACCCGAAAACAAATAGTCCGCTTGCGGCCCAGAAGCCGACGCATCTGGCCGCCGACAGCGCCTACGGATCGGCAGCGAACCTCGCCTGGTTGGTCAAGGAACGGGAGATCGCGCAGCATATCCCCGTGTTCGATAAAACCGCACGGATGGCACTTTCTCGCGCGCCGACTTCATGTTCAGCGGAACTACTGGTTCGCCCTGAGCGAGGATCGACCGCTATTCTTTTTCGCCGGCCTTCGGACGCCTTGGCATGGTATCGGAAGGTTACTCGGGTCTAGCCGGCGCGGCCGTCTTGTCCCGTTCCTGCCCGCTCCTTCGCTGCGCTCCCGTGTTGGGGACAAGCCAGCCCTGCACGCCGTCTCCTTTGGAGCCGTCCTCCCGGGACAGCGCGTCGGCCGCATCCAAGTCTGACGCTTCGTGAAACGAACGCCACCCTGCGACGGCGTTCGTCACGTCTCTTCGATTGAGTGCCAGGAAGGGCGGGCCTGAGACGTACATTCCCGCTGGAAGCTCTGTGTGATAGCAACGGCTTGGCGCGGGTGTTTGAGCGCCCCCACGGCAGTGCCGGAATGGCGGATCGCTCAATTGCATGGCGGAGAACAAGAACCAGCACTTTGTTCCCCGGGTACATCTATCGCCCTTCAGCGTGTGTGCCGAAGGCAAAGCCATTCACCTGTTTAACCTTGATCGCAACCAATCATTCTTCGATGCCCCGGTGAAGAATCAGTGTTCCAGGGATTACTTCTACGGGCAGGACCCAAGGCTCGAAACCGCAATCCAGACCGTCGAGGGACACTATGGCGACTGCGTTTCGTCGTTGCTCAAGCCACGTGCGGTCATCAAGGATCTTCATGCCACAATCCTCAGGCGTTTCGCCTACCTGCAGCATGTCCGCACAGAAGCCGCCGCGCGTCGATCCGCGGAGTTTGCTTTCGCTGCCACGTCAGTCAAAGGTGCGGACTTCGAACAACCGTCTTTCAAGGAGGCCGTCAAAAGTGCGGTGATCTCGGCGATGCATCACTACGCCAAAACGATGAGCGTCGTAGACGATCTAAAGGTGCGGGTTGTTCGCAACCTTACCTCGGTGCCGTTTCTCACATCAGATGACCCTGCTGCTCTCGCCAACCGCTGGCATCAACAGCACAGGCATGCGCAGCACAGATCTTTTGGAATCTCCAGCGCAGGTGCGCTTCTCTTCCTGCCGCTTTCGCCAACGCTGTTGGCTGTTCTCCTGGATGGCGACGTCTATCAAGCCGAGCACGTCGGTGGCTGGATCGATGTGTCAAATACGGCGGACATTCTTGCGTGCAACCACCAGCAGGTACTGAACTGCGCGGCAAATCTGTACTTTGGCGAGCGTAGCTCTGGGGATGATGTGCAAGCTATAGCGATCTCAGTTGCGCATCTGCGACCCCCGAGTCGGTTTGACGTGGTTATGGCGGTAGCCGACGGCAGAACCGAAACTCATACTCACTACGCAGTCGTAGATGCCCCCGACGCTCGGGAGCATGACGACGTGCTTATCCACGTGAGAACTGTCAGGCCGGTTCCGCCAACGTGGCCCTCGTTCCTGAAGTTTCGAAACAATCGTTTCGTCTTCACCAACGATACGGGCGCAGGCTTCCGCCGTCGGAGGACTGCGACGTCAAGTCTTTGGGGTAGTCCGCCTTGGCGGAAGGTTCGAGGCTAAGGAGACCAATGCTATTCTGGCGCTTCGCCATCATTCTCACCTGGCGGCGTTTTCGGGTTGTTCGGTTTCATCGAAGACCAAGAAGAGGGTGTCGTCATCCTCGTTCATGGCCCTTTCCGCCAATCCTTTTGCCAATCGCAAAGGCAACGCGTTGGCCGATGGCGGGATGCTGGTCCCCGAGTGGGTCATAGAACGGAGGTACGGCGTCGGCTTTGACTTTACAGCTTAGCGTGTGAAGCACGAAGAGCAGCCGCTATCGTTTGCGGGAGTGGCGTCCCATGCGAACTGGGACAGATTGGTTAGGTTAGTCTCCTACGGGCTAAGCCCACCCGACGTCGTCCTTTCTGGAAAGTCTCAAAAACAGATCGAACCAGAATCGATATTCGGCATCTTCACGATTGCCAGACACTTCCAAGGGACACTAGGCGACCGACGTGGTAGCGTCCTTGCCGTGCCTTCGATCTCGGCTTCCATCGCCTCGTCGTCGGATAGGAGTGCCCAATCTTTAACAATGTCATACTGGCTTCGCACATCGATGCCCTCCGTCTTGCCGAGAAGCAGCCTTAGGTACCCCGACGCCTCCCGACCTTCAACACAATGACAATGGCCATCACCAGCCCCGACGCGGCCAAGACGCCGTAAAACCCTTCGGCCGTTATTGCAAAGCCCCAGAAGTCGATTGTGATCTTGTCCATTGGTTCGGTTGCCTTCACCAGATTCCAGGTTCAAACGACAGACTGAACCGTCTGCGCTCGTGTTGCGTTTTACGGCGCAAGCATGAGGCACCCTTGCAGGCGTCAATTGCAAAAGCGCCATCTTAGAAAATTATACCTACAAAATGCGTCGTTTCAGTCCCGGCTGGGGCCGAAATCTGTCCTTCGCGAACCGGTCGCGCGCTGCCTTGGCGTCAATTGCCGTTATTGGGCAGTTTTTGTAGCCTCAACCCCATTTTTTCAGCTCGGCAAGGAAGCGATCCTGCTCCTCCAAGGCTTTCAGCATCGTTCCATGACAGTGGAATCCGTCATGCGCCGCAATTCTCGCTGAATGGACGATTCGTGAAGACCCAGCGCCGTCCTCAGCGCCAGTGAGTCTAAAACACCATGTACCTCTTTCCTGAGGGGCGTATCGAGGTATCCAGCCGCGGCCTTTTGGAGAGCAGATGCTTCCGAAAAATTGTACATACTCGCCGTCTCTTTGGCTTTCCGCATAAGGTACTCGCTAGCCGAGTCGGAGATCGATGACGTCGTGCGCGAGGGCGCTCTCGCCGTCCTTGCAGCTCTCGTTGCCGCCGCTTCGTTCATGAATTTCTGTCTGTTCAGCTTCCAGCGCCCCTGCCATCGACGGATCAAGGTAACGTCTGTCTCCCTCCGCGAGCTGGACATATCATTGAGGACCCGCCTCATGGCTGAAGTCGCCTTCATGGAAGGATTATCCAGCAAGATACTTGCGACCTTGGCAAGGGCCTGATCGTTGTTCTTGACGCCGCTGCCAATTGGGCGGCCGACGCGGCGCTTCTGAATCTCTTCCATTGCTTTGCCTCCAGTTGGTGTCGGTCTGCCCCGTGCGCTCTTTGATATTGTAGCAACGGATGGATTCTCAAGCGATTTAAATAGCTCCGATCAGTTTAAAAGCGCGGAAAATTCCCGCTCGTGAATCCAAAAGCGCGGAAAATTCAGCGACACGTAATTTTCCGCGCTTTTACGGCTTACGGAGAGGCTGAGCGCGAAAAATTCCAGCCGGTGCGGCGTTTGGCAATCGGCGTTTTCATCCGAAAACGGCCCCGCATTATTCCTCTAAAGCTTAGAACTGCCGGCCATAGCGCGGGCGAGCGGCACTGCTGAGGTAAGCAACTCAGCTCCCACCTTGCAGGACCTGGATGACGGACTGCCCGCAGGTGCTGCCCCATCTGCTTTGGACCGCATCTGCGAAATTCTCACGTATCCTGCCTGTGCGCATGTAAGCATAGGGTAGCGCCTGGGCTCGATTGGCCACCACACTAAGAACCACCGTCGGCATGGCGACCGCAGGCTGATGTCCCAAACGCCACTCCAAAAGGATCATCCTCTCATGGATCCCAATGCCATCATTGCGTCCCTGCCAGTCGCCGGGGCTGATCGATCTGTGCTCATCGAAGTCGCTAATGCCGCGTTCGAGCCCGTCATTGAGCGGATTGAACCGAATATTAGGAACGACCCGAAGCCTTTGGGATGCTGATAACTACATCGACAATAGCCTTCTCGGCGTCTCTCCCACAAGTCCGTGGGAAACGGCTCAGGAATTCTTTGCGGCTCTCGCACGCAAGGAAACCTTGTTCACCCATACTTGGCAGCTGGTCGGCAGAGAAGCTCCCCTTGCTGAAGCCTTGGAAGCACACAAGAATCGGACGTTGGCGTGACGCTGGTAACGGGGTCTGGCGGCGGCGGCAAATCTCGAGCTCCAAGCCATTCTGGACCAAATCGCCGCCGATCAGTCTGCGACTAGGATCAGGCTTGTCTCACCGACAATGGAGATCACCAAGGTGTCTCTAGAAGAGCTTGGTTCCGGTGACCTGCTCCTCGTCGTCGATGATGCTCATGACAGCGACAAGTCTCCAGCCATTGTTCAATTACGCCGCGGCCAACGTGGGTCGTGTAAAATTGCTCATTGTCTTCCGACGATATGGAGTTGAGCATATCCGGGCCCAGGCAAGCAGCTATTCCTTTTCTGGAGACCGTCTGAGCGTCATCGACGTGCCGCCTCTTTCCAAGGAGGAGTCGGAGTCGCTTGCCCGCCAGGTGCTTGAACACCTAGGTGGACCTATGGAGCTTGCGGCCAGCATTGCTCATCTCACCCAAGATTGCTCGCTCGCCACAGTGGTCGGGGGCTCAGACCTGCATGAAGCCCCATCTTGTGCAGCGTCCTTTGCTTAGGCGCGGAACCATACGGAGCGATACGGGAAGATTTCTGATTTTGGCCCACGAGAAAGCCAATGAAATCAACGGTCCCGGCACATCCTCCGGGCCCACCATTGTCGTTATTTATCAATAGTTTATGGGGTGGTTCGCCACGAGGTTCGCCAATGGGTTCGCCAAGCATCGGCTTACGCGTCACCAAGCGTACGACTCGATCCATCCCCTGCACCGCCAGCCGAACCTGCGACGCCTCGCGCGAATAGAGCTCGGCATGATCGATATCGTCGTGACCGAGCACGTCCATGAGCTGCCTGGTCGAGGCCTCGGCCTCTGCCAGATAGACACCAAGCGACTTCCTCAGTCCATGCAGGGTCAACCCCTTCGGCAGACCCGCAAGCTTGCACCAATGCGCCATCATTCCTGTCAGCGACTTGGCGGAGAACGGCTCACCATAGCCGTTGACCAGAACGGTCTCGCCGCGCCTGTCGGCCGCATCCAGGATCTCAGACAACATCGGTGTGATCGGCACGAAAAGCCGCTTGCCGCCAGTTCGTCCCTTGTTCTTGCCCTGAACGATATCAAACCCGTCAAAGTGACGTTCGACACCATCGATGAAGACACGGCGGGTGACCCTCTGATCCCAGCGCAGGCCCGCGACATCGCCGCGACGGTTGCCCAGCCAAAGCGCCAAGCCGTAGCAAGTGCGTGCCGCGGTGCCGAGTTGCCAACGGTTTTCGAATTGCGCCATCGCTTCGCGCGACCAAGCTTTCCAACCGGCATAGGCGGGACGCCATTCGACCGCCGCTGTGGGATCGATTTCGATCCAGTCTTGCCGCAGCGCGACATAGACCAGCTTGCGTATGCCCACCAAAAGGTGCTTGGCCTTATGTGGGGTGGCGATGAAGCGGCCAAGAAGCTCTTCAATATGGATACGTCGAAGGTTTTTTACCGCTACATCCCGCCAGATGAGCGGGTGATCTGCGACCACCCGGAGTTCTAGGAACTCCTCGATCAGCTGCGTGTTCTTGCGCTTGCTGGCTTCGTCAAGCGCCAGCCATTTGACCGAGATTTTCAACCGCTGAAAGGCCGCTCCAAACGTGCCGGGCAGGGCGGCTCCGGGCATACGGACGACGGGAGCCTTTGGGACTTTCCGGCCCTCGACCGCTGCTTGATAGGCCTCCTTGAAACCCGCCTGATTGGGGGCTGGCAGACTAACCACACGCTCCTTCGTCCGATAGCGCCAGCGAACTTTGCCATGGCGGTCGGTGTAGGAGGAGAGGCCGGGATATTTGTCGGTCATGGCAGAACGAATCTATTCCCTGCGATGATTCCCTTGCAACAGGAAGTCGACGATATTTTCTTCATCGTCTCCAGGTAGTTCGCCAAAGGCCGCTTCGAGTTTGAGCCGGTCCCAAATCACGCGACCGTCAACTTTCTTCGGCTTCGGCATGCGGCGGTCAGCAACCATCTGGTCGAATTTGGTTATGCCCACGCCAACATATCGGGCGGCTTCTTCGCGTGAGAGGCCGCGAGGAGGGTAGGAGAGGCTGTCGCTTTTCACCGCTTCATCCAAGGTTCTACGAATAAGACCGGCCTCGGTTAGCCCCCACTCATCGTAGAAGGAAGAGAGCTGATCAGTCCGTTCGGCAAATCGCGGTCGCGACCTGTAAATAGGATGGTCGCCTTCGGCCACTGCTTCGCCGATTGTCAAAGTCGGGGGTTGGTAGCGGTAGAGCGCTACAAACGTTCCCCACATCTTGAACCGGTGCCCTTTGCATACCGTGTGGCGTCATAGCGGACGACTGGCGGTCGGCCCGCCAAGGCCTTGAGTTGAGCATTTGGGACTGGCCTCGTTGAGACTAGACCCGCCATAAAAGAATCTGAATTTCTTGCGTTTTCGCTGCCGCCGCTGTTGTCCCCGCCACAAGTGTGACGGACAAGACATCGTTGAACTTATGCTGGGCGAGCGTTCGGTTTTTCTGCAGCTCTACGACCGGGCTGAGCTTCTCAATCAGCGTCTTCGCCTTGCCCTTGGTGGCAGCGACACGGCTCGTATCATTCTGGATCGTGTTGAGTTGTTCGAGGAACCAGACCACAAACTCGCCGGTGAAGAAGACCGATTGCTTCTCCACTGGCTTATTATGCTCACGACTCAGAAAGGCGAACTGTTGTTTGGCCTTGAAGGGATCTCCAATAGGGGCTTCCACATTTCCTTCCCGAATGCAAATTCGCCCGGCAAGAGCTTCGAAATGGGCTGGCGCCTTGAGCACGCCTATTCGGCCAAGCGAGGCAAGGTAGTCCGCCTGCAGCGACAGGAAATGCTCTTGTCGGAGGCGACCAACCCATTTGAGATCGCTGCCTTCGACTTTCTGCTTCAGGTCCTCAATCTTCAAGGCCTGTGGGAATTTTAGGTCCCAATCGATTTCGTACAGACGCGAACCAATTGCTATCGGGTTTGGCCCGGAGGTTCCCTTTAGAGAGTGAGCTAGGGTGCCGCGAAGCAACAGAACCGACTTGGCGGCTGGGGGCTTGTCACCCCGATCGACCAGGTCACAAATCGGGCTCATTACAGCCAAGATCGACTTGCCGACGACGACACTCTTGGCGGACTTGGGCAATGTTCCTTCGAAGTAGATGTCGCCCGATATCGGGTTCGCGCCGTCGGACCCCTTGAAACCCGGATCGCTTGAAATACGAGTTGCACCGTACAACTCGGCGAACGCGTTGGATGGCGGATCGAAGTAGTCGCCTGGCATGTCAGCGAAGGGACTCGGACCGGATCTCGCCGGTGCTTGCTTGGAAAAGGCTTTGGAAACCTGCTCGGCGAGGGCTCCGGCCAGCAGTTCCTTAAGGTAGTCCTCTACCTTGGCTATGAGAACCACTCTCGATTTCACTCCACTTTTTCGGTCGGGCATCGGCTTCGACCGAATGCTGAACGCGCTTGAGGCCGCGAGCCGCGGCGAAACCATCGACAGCTGGCCTCCATATGACATCGCCAAGCTCGGCGAGGACGATTACCGCATCACCATGGCGGTAGCTGGCTTCAGCCAGGACGATCTGACCCTAACCCAGGAGCAGAACACGCTCATGGCGTCCGGTCACAAGGCGGGCGAGGAGAATGGCCAGTATCTTCATCGAGGCATTGCCAGTCGCGCGTTCCAGCGCCGTTTCGAGCTGGCCGACCACGTGAAGGTGGTGAACGCCAGCCTGGTCAACGGTCTGCTGACGATCGATCTCAAGCGCGAAGTTCCTGAAGAGATGAAGCCGCGCCAGATCGAAATCGCGACGAGCGGCAAGGCGACGCCGAACTCCTCGCCGAAGCAGATCGAGGCTGAGAAGCCGGCCGCCTAGGGCATTCCGCGAGCGCACTCGCGCGCGGGCGCCGGGTCATGAGCCCGGCGCCGAATGGTGCATTGTCACAACGAACGAAAGGAGAAGAAAAAATGAGCGTTCGAGATCTGATCCCTTGGGGCCGCGACAACGGCAATCAGGCGACCTTATTCCGCGCTGGCGACCGTGATCCGTTGCTGGCGCTGCATCGTGAGGTGAACCGGCTGTTCGATGATGTCTTCCGCGGCTTCGGTTCGACCCTACCTGCCTTCAGTGGCGCTTCCGCCTTCGGCGGCGGTTGGCCAAGCGTCGAGATTTCCGACGGCGAGACGGAGGTCAAGGTGACGGCCGAGGTGCCCGGTCTTGAGGAGAAGGACATCGAAGTCCTGCTCGACGACGGCGTACTCACGCTGAACGGCGAGAAGCGTTCCGAAACGGAGGACAGGGACAGGCAGTTCTCCGAGCGCTTCTATGGCCGCTTCGAGCGCCGTCTCCCGCTCGGCTACGAGGTCAAGAAAGACAAGGTCGATGCCCGCTTCAGCAATGGTGTGCTGACCGTGACCTTGCCCAAGAGCGAGAAGGCGCAGTCGCAGGGAAAGCGCATCGCCATCAAGAGCTGACGCGTGGCAGGCGCCGGCGGCCGGCTGTAGGGCCCCGCCGGCAGCATCCATGCCAGACAGGGAGGATGAACGATGGAAAGAGGTTGACAGATCCACCAGAGCACCAATCCCGCGGGGGTGGTCGTCGAACGACAACCGGCAGAAGCCCCTTTCGATGGGACGCTCGACCTTCCCGGGCGACGCCGTCGCACGGATCTACAAGCCGTCCCGCGCGGCGACGACTTCCGGCACGGCCCGCACGCGCGGCTGGCGTCTCGTTTTCGAGCGGCGCACCGCGCCCTTTGTCGAGCCGCTAATGGGCTACACCGGGAGCCGCGATACGCTGACCCAGGTCGAGTTGAACTTCCCGACGCTGGAGTCGGCCGTTCGCTACGCCGAGCGACAGGGGTTGTCCTATGTCGTTCAGAATGCGACGGAGCAGGCTGATGATGGGGCGACCAGGCCTGCCAAGCCCGGAAGGTCGACCTACGGCTTTTCCAACATGACACTCGACCGGCTCGGACTTGGCGCGCTTCAGGAGAGCTACGGGTGCGCCCTCGACGGCGCTGCAAACCGCAACGATCCATCCGGTCCGGAAAGCTGGACGTCGCCGATGGGCGTGGCCCGCGATCCGAAGCTGACGCTGGAGGCCAAGCGCTCGATCCTGATGAACTGGGCTTGGACGGAGTATCTGATCGATCTGGCGACCAATGAGGGCATGCCTGAAAACGACCGCCCCTCGCGCCTCGACGAGGTCCAGCAGGCGCTGCTCGCGCTCGAACGGGAGGTTGCGGCTGACCAAGCCAATTCAGGCATGCGCAAGGCGGCATGAGGTGTGCCTACGAGCGGGTCTGGAGCAAGTTCCGGGCCCGCTTTTTCAACCCCGCGGGCGTAGCCCCGCAGACAGGAGTGACAACACCAGGTCAGGGAGGCAAACAATGCTCGCTCTCACATCGAACCTCCGCGTCGTCGCCGTTGCGATGGGGGCCATTTTCTTCAGCCTCGCTCCCGTTGCTGCGCAAACGGCGGCACCGGCTGAAGCATCCAGCCTGCCGACGCTTGCGCCCATGCTGGAGCGCGTCACACCGGCCGTCGTCAATATCGCGGTCGTTTCCAAAGCCCCCAAGGAAGACAATCCGCTTTACAGCGACCCTAATTACCGGCGCTTCTTCGGGCCGGAGCAGCTGCCGCAGGCCAGGATGAGCGCCGGCTCTGGCGTGATCGTCGATCCGGCGAAGGGCTATGTCCTGACCAACAATCACGTCGCTGGGGACGGCAGCGAAATCTCGGTCACCCTCAAGGACGGCCGGCAATTCCCGGCGAAGCTGATCGGCAGCGACAAGGACACCGATATCGCGCTGCTTCAGATTGACGCTAAAAACCTCACGGCGATACAGACAGGCGATTCAGACGCCCTGAAGGTCGGCGACTATGTCGTGGCAATTGGCAATCCCTTCGGTCTCGGCCAGACCGTGACCTCCGGCATCGTCAGCGCGCTTGGCCGCAGTGGACTCAACATCGAGGGTTACGAGGATTTCATCCAGACCGACGCCTCGATCAATCCGGGCAATTCCGGCGGCGCCCTGGTTACTCTGGACGGCAAGCTGATCGGCATCAACACGGCTATCCTCAGTCCAGCCGGCGGCAATGTCGGCATCGGCTTCGCCGTGCCGAGTAACATGGTTGTTTCCGTGATGAAGCAGTTGATCGCCCACGGCGAGGTGCGGCGCGGAAAGGTGGGGATCGGCATCCAGGATTTGACGCCGGACCTCGCAAAGGCGCTGCAACTCGGAGACCTCCGCGGCGCGGTGATCGCCAATGTCGAACCCGGCTCGTCGGCAGAGAAGGCTGGATTGCAGGTCGGCGATGTCGTCACCGCGATCGACGGACATCCCGTGCAAGGCACGACCGACCTCAGAAACCGGATCGGCCTCACCCCTGCCGGAAGCACTGTCAAATTTGCCGTCAAACGCGCTAATGGCGAAGTCACAATCGACGTGACGATCGCTGCACAGGAAAGCGCGTCGGAGACGCTGGCAGGCACCCTCCTGCAGGGCGCCAAGATGAGTGACGCTTCGGCCGAGGAAGCCCAGCGGGCAGGCGCGGACGGGGTCGTCATCGAGAGCATCGAACCCGCTAGCCCGGCGGCGAGAGCGGGGTTGCGGACCGGCGACATGATCGTGGCGGTCAACCGCAAGCCGGTCTCTTCCGTGTCCGATTTGCGCAGTGCGATCGCTGGCCAGCGCGCAATACTGGCCTTGGAGCTGGTCCGTGACGGGGGGCGTCTTCTGCTGGTTGTGCGATAAACTCCGGAGCCCGCTCGACCTTCCCTCGAGAGCGGGCTCTTCCAATTTCTGGCCGTCGGGATGTTCGCTGCCTACATCACCGAGCATGGGGTGATGACGGACGGCGAGTCCCTTCGACCAACGCTCTCGCCATCAAGCGCGTTGGGAACCGGCAAGTAGGCGTTCGCCATCAGCGATCCCCCGCTAACGGAACGCTTGACGCCGTTCTCCTGCTCGATTCCCCTGATCGAGCGCAGCGATCATGTCGAAGGCAACCAAAAGAACGGCCCACCCCTGATGCCATGCAGGAGCGGGCCTGCGGAGGATAGGGGCTCCGCGCGGCAGCGCACGGCAAACAGCGGAGGGCATAGTGCCGCCGGGCCCCAAACTTACCCGAATGCGAGGTGTTCCTCGGCGTCGGAACATTTTCTTTGTGATCCGGTTTCTCGGGCAGGACCGCCCCCGTTTGAGGTCGCATGGCGTAGCGTGTGCTCGCCAACTTCACCTGGCCGGTCATGTCTCAGGCAGCACACATCATCGCGAAGACGCTCGGCACAGGCCGCCGGGCAGCGTTGGGAACGTCGTGCCGGCTATCCGCGCCATGATTGCTGCACCGGGCTTCCCGGGCTCTCGCTTGACGCCCAGCGGTTCGAGTCGCATTCCCAGCATGTAGTCTAGGCAGCGGCGGCGGCAAATAGCTTCTTCGTCACGCGATTGCGAATGGCGCCTTAGTTCGAGTATGCGATGGAATCCTTGTTTTTTACGGGGGCGGGCGCATGCTTACCGCCTCTTTCTCGACCGCCACGAAATGATTGGCGCCTCATCCTTTTCTACTCGCCGAGCTGCGCCCCGCATCAGACCTTGACGGCAGACCAGGCCAGGCAGCCCGCGGCGACCGGCGTTGTGCTGACGAGAACGGCTCCTTCCGCGTGAAGCGTTATGAGGCCGGCCCAAGAGACCTCGTCGACCACCCAGATTGTCCCACCTTTATCTGTCGATTTTAGGTTCGTCCGCGCCTCGAGTACGGCTCGCATCATTTGGGCCGGGCTTAGACCTTCCCGGAAGACGACGATCGTGTGGGTTGCACCCTCGAAGCGCTGGCCTGCGCCCGCAGTCAGCCCAGCTAGCATGGCAACGCTCATCAAAGCAGCCGCCGCGCCCCGTGCTGGTCCTCCCCGATTGGGCATCAGGAGAACGAGCACCAAAGGCAAGATGCCAAAAATAACCAGCCATCCGATGTCCCATGCCAGGGGCACTTCGCTCGCCATCCTGATCCGGTGAAGGCCGAGCAGCCAATGAATGATGACCGCGTCAACGATGTGCCAGATGCCGAACCCGGCCAAGGCGAGCCGTAGAATTTCGCTCGTCGTGCCGGGGCGCGCGCCAGATGCACGAGCCGCCACGAGCAACACCGTGCCCAAAATGCACAACAGATACATGAGCAGGTGAAAGAGGCCGTCCGCCAGAATTTGGAAGCGCAAGTCTGATCCTGCCGGTTCGCGAAGGCCGGACAGGAGGTGGTGCCACTGCAGGATCTGATGCAGAACGATGCCGTCGAAAAAGCCGGCCAGCGCAAAGCCAACGAGCAGCCACCCGACAACGGCCTTCCGATTGATTGCTGGCCAGTTCAAGCGCATGACTGGCGCCCTACCTCAAAGTGGCCGGACGAGGGGTGACCGGCAACCTCGGTCTGAGGTCGTCGACTGGCGCAGCCGGAATGTCTTCGGTGAGCCCGTGGACGCCATAGCTCGCCTCAATCCAGAACGCACAGATTAGGCCTCCGACCACAGCCAGGAGTACTAGCACTGCCGCAATAGTTTCGAGCATCAGACGTCGCTCCCTGTTCAGCCCGTTTGCCCGAACATCCCGGGGTTGGAGTTGTTCCCTTGGCTTGGAGATTACGGCTGATCATCAGGAACAATACCGTCAATGCGAGGTTGGGACGCGCTTGCCTGCTCAAAGGAGATCACTATGCCAGCCTCATCGGCGAAAGCCGATACTCCGGCTCCGGCGCACAAGCCGGCAGGAGTCACCCGATGGGTGTTCTCAACTAATCACAAGGACATCGGGACACTTTATCTGATTTTCGCGATCCTTGCGGGCATCATTGGCATACTCCTGTCAGTCGCTATGCGCATCGAACTTCAGGAACCGGGTATACAGATCTTTCCTGGCTTGGCCTCGTTTGTATACGGCCTCGAGGGTGCCACGGCCATTGATGCAGGCAAGCAGCTCTACAACGTATTCACGACAGCACACGCCCTTATCATGATCTTCTTCGCGGTGATGCCCGGTCTGATCGGCGGCTTTGCCAACTGGATGATACCGCTCATGATCGGGGCTCCTGATATGGCTTTCCCGCGGATGAACAACATTTCTTTCTGGCTGCTGCCGCCTGCCTTCATTTTGCTCTTGATGTCGCTGTTCATGCCCAGCGTACCAGGAGGCTATGGTGCAGGAACGGGATGGTTCCTCTACCCAACGCTGTCGACGTCGGGCCATCCTGGGCCTGCCGTTGACCTGGTCATTCTGTCGCTGCACATTGCCGGGGCCTCATCCATCCTCGGGGCGATCAATTTCATCACCACGATCTTCAACATGCGTGCGCCCGGCATGACGCTCCACAAGATGCCTCTCTTCGCGTGGTCGGTTCTGATTACAGCATTCCTTCTTCTCCTCGCGCTCCCCGTTCTGGCAGGCGCGATCACGATGTTGCTGACCGACCGGAACTTCGGCACTGCCTTCTTCCTCCCGGACCAGGGCGGCAATTTGCTCCTCTACCAGCATCTTTTCTGGTTCTTCGGTCATCCGGAAGTCTACATCATGATCCTCCCGGCATTCGGCATTGTGAGCCAGGTAATATCCACCTTTTCGCGCAAACCGATCTTCGGCTATCTCGGCATGGTCTATGCGATCGTGGCGATCGGCGCGATAGGGTTTGTCGTCTGGGCGCACCACATGTACACCAGCGGCATTGGCCTGGACACGCAGCGCTATTTTACCTTCGCGACAATGGTGATTGCGGTGCCGACAGGTATTAAGGTCTTCTCCTGGATCGCCACGATGTGGGGCGGATCGATTCGCCTGCAAACGCCCATGCTCTGGGCGTTGGGATTCATTTTTCTGTTCACAATCGGTGGGGTAACAGGCGTTCAGCTGGCCAATGCTGCGCTCGACCGTGAATTGCACGACACTTACTTCGTCGTCGCGCATTTCCACTACATACTCTCACTGGGAGCTCTCTTTGGGATCTTCGCGGGCTGGTATTACTGGTTCCCGAAGATGACCGGGTATATGTATAACACTCTACTGGCGGGAGTGCATTTCTGGACGACTTTTGTCGGCGTCAATCTGGTCTTCTTCCCGCATCACTTTCTAGGTTTGGCGGGCATGCCGCGCCGCTACATAGACTATCCCGATGCATTTGCAGGCTGGAATATGGTCTCTTCCTATGGGGCCTACATATCTGCCGCGAGCGTACTGTTCTTCCTGGCCGGAGTGGTCGACGCCTTCTACAGACGAAGGGAGGCCGGCGATAATCCTTGGGGTCCGGGAGCCACGACCCTGGAGTGGATGTTGCCTTCGCCACCGCCGTTCCATCAATGGGACAGGCTCCCGATCATTAAATAGCCCGGGTCGGCGATTTCGGCGCCCATGCGTGACGATCCCTGCAGCCAATGCCCTGGCTCTCGTGGCCCTCAATCAGCATCCAACACGACGGGGTTGGTGTTGGCCCGGGAGAGTACCGGGCCCCTAGCGAGCCGTTCCTGATCCCCGGTCGGGCTCGCGGATAATTCATCGCCATGCACGAACTTGATAGCCAAACAGAACGACCAGCGCCAAGGAACATTTCTGATCCAAGGATGTTCGGGGAACCCCAACCCTGGAGAAACCTCATGTTCATGCACAATAAGCGACTGCAATACACCGTCCGTGTGTCGGAGCCGAATCCGAAACTGGCATGCATGATAATGGAGCAGTTCGGCGGAGCCGATGGCGAGTTGGCCGCCGCTATGCGCTATTTCGTCCAAGGGCTGGGCGAGGATGATGTCGGTCGAAAAGACATGTTGCTCGACATCGCAACCGAAGAACTAAGCCACCTCGAGGTGGTCGGGTCAATTGTCACAATGCTGAACAAGGGACTCAAGGCACACCTTGCCGAGGGACAGATGAAGGAAGCTGAGCTGTATTTGATGGTTGGCGCCAGCGGCACAACGGCCAAGGAGTCAATCCTGTTTGGCGGCGGACCCGCATTGTGCGACTCGGCCGGAGTGCCTTGGACCGCCGCCTATATCGATTCTCGCGGCGAACCAACGGTGGACCTGCGCTCCAACATCGCGGCCGAAGCTCGTGCCAAGATCGTGTACGAGCGACTGATCAACATCACCGATGATCCCGGCGTCAAGGATGCCCTCGGTTTTCTGATGACGCGCGAAGTCGCCCACCAGAAGTCCTTCGAGAAAGCGCTGTACGCGATAGAGAACAACTTCCCGACGGGCAAACTCCCGGGCATCGAGAAGTATGCCAGCATGTACGTCAACACCTCGCAGGGCGAAGGAGACGCCACGGGACCATGGAACTCGGGAGGCGAATGGGACCGCATCGACAATCTCGAAGAGGTGATGCCCGCCGACGGGGGCGACGGGATGGCGACTGTCAAGCTAAATGCCAAGGACAAGAAGGTCGCGGCCAATCTGGCGGAGCGGACACTCTCGGACCCGGCTTCCGATCCGATGACCGGCGCCGATCTTGGAGCAGGACCGGGGGCGGGCCGCACCAAGAACGGTGACATGGGCGGCGCCGCCAACATCCAGGAGGCGCCGGCGCAGGCAGCGGCCGCTACTCGCAAAACCAGGTAGTCTCTGCAGGTTTGGGCGCCCTCAAGACAGTATTCGCGTGCGCAAAGCGAAACTACCTGTCGCGACCGAACACGGCGGTTCCCTGCGCCGTCGGGGCGACGACTCTGAGACAAAGTGACAAGGCAACGCGGCCTAATGACAATTCAAATACCCCTCTCCAAGATCGATCGCGCCGGACGTGAGGACCGCGGCGATGGGGCCTGGAGTATCGCGCCCGATCTTGCCTACCTTCGCCTTTCGATCGTGAATGCGGTGTTCTTTGGTATGCCCGGCCCCGCGACTCCAGTTGGGTGCTGATTGATACCGGTCTGCCAACCTCTCGAGGCGCCATTGTCGCGGTCGCGGAGGCGCGTTTCGGCAAAAACGCCTGACCGGCGGCAATCCTCCTGACGCATGGTCACTTCGACCACGTGGGAACGGTCGTTGAACTGTCGCGGATGTGGGGGGCTCCGGTCTATGCGCACACGCTCGAACATCCCTATCTGAACGGAACAGCGTCCTACCCCCGCCTGACCCGTGGGCGGGCGGAGGTCTGATGGCGTTGCTCTCACCGCTTTTCCCATGCGGGCCGGTCGATCTCGGGGACCGTTTGAACGCGCTCCCTGACGATGGCTCGGTTCCGGGAATGCCAGATTGGCAGTGGCTCCACACTCCAGGGCACGCGCCGGGACATATTTCCCTTTGGCGCAAGACGGACCGCTCACTGATCGTAGGTGATGCGTTCATCACAACCGGGCAGGAGTCCGCCTATGAGGTAGCGACGCAGCAGCGAGCCCGCAACCGCGAAAAATGGTAGGGTTTATCGCGAGCGATAGAAAACCTGTCCGTCGGAGCGGGCAACAATTGTTGTACAGCACTGTCCTTCGAGTATTCGCGCTGTCGGCTGAAAGGATGCGTCGCCAGGTGGTGCTCGCGCTACCGTCCTAACGGCTTGTGAGACAGCTCAATCAACTGCCGCTCATCGGTGACGCCGGCCATGTAGCTGGCAACTATCCGCAAAGCGCGGCGCTCTCGCTCCGCGGCAGTTTCCTTTGCCACCGAACCGCGCTCGAGAATCTGGCAAAGAAATTCAACATCGACAGGTGTGAACGCGCCTTTCGCCAGTCTTGCTGAAGCCATGGCCTTCTCCTCCTCCCAAGCGGGCCGCCCGACCACGCCGGGCAGGCGGTGCCTTCGACACGACGGCACCTTGGAAGCAGAGGGGCCGCCGGGCTCCGAACCTGCGATCCTAAAAGCTGTTCCTTCGTTATCAGCAAAAATCATTCCAAGAGGTCGGACTCGGCCATGGCGTTGGGCCACGTTGGGGGCCACAGAACATGCACTATTTTCCTCGGAGCCCGAACCATTGACACATGTGTAAGGGCCTATCGCAACGCAGTTTGCTGACTCTATCGTCCCTCGCGATCCGACGACCATCGACCCACACCCCCGGCCCGTTGGGCGGTCGTCTTTTCGGGCTGGGAAGCCGACACAAAGGCGTCAACGGACCAGACTCCATCGGCGGCCCAGGGTCTTGAGGCGCAATAAACTTGGGGAACAAAGAGCCATGCTCACGCACGGGAACATTGGGGCCCGATAGAGGTTGGGGCTTATGTCGATCAGCTCAGTGTTGCCAGCTTCTTGCTCTGACCTGATTATTCGCAAGCTCCAGATCATCTCTGATCTTGCCTCAGCCGATATTGCTACTTTGAGAGATATCGCGGTTCAGGAGCGCGACTACCGGGCAGGAGACGATATCGTGCGCGAGGGCGACCGACCCTCTCATTCCTTCGCTGTTCTGGACGGCCTGGTGTCATCTGCGAAGTTCACCGGCGAGGGGAAGCGGCAGATCACATCGATCTTTGTTCCGGGAGACCTCCCGGATCTCCACGGAATTCATCTTTCGGTTATGGATTGCACCTTCGCGCCACTAACGCCGGCCCGAGTGGGGTTCATGCGCCACGATGCGCTGCGTGCCATCTGCACCAAACACCCGTCCATCGCCAACGTGTTCTGGCGCTCAACGCTGATCGATGCAGCGATATATAGAGAGTGGGTCACCAATGTCGGAAGGCGGGAGGCCTATGTTCGCATGGCTCACCTCCTGTGTGAGCTCATCGTCCGTCTCCATGCAGTCGGCCAAATTCAGGACCACGTGGCGGAATTTCCGGTCAGCCAGGCCGTGCTTGGCGACGCACTGGGTCTGTCCACCGTTCACGTCAACCGAGTGCTTCAGGAACTTCGCCGCGATGGCCTGATATCCACCTCGGGCTCAAGGCTCAAAGTTGTCGACTGGAATGAACTCGTGCGTGCAGGGGACTTTTACACCACCTACCTGCACGAAAAGAACGTGACGCCGCTATGAGTCCCCGCGAGGGGATTGACCGAGGTGCTAAGCATCTCGAGAGCATGGTGATCTTTGCGACGGAGAGCTGCCTCGAGGGGCTTATGGATTCGGTAGTCTACCTGGTTTCCCGTGAGAGCGCGGGCAACTTGACCGGCCGACCTTGGGGGCTAACGATCTACGTCCCCCAGTACTATGTCCAGAGAGCCCAGGATGGCGGTAACGTCAGCCAGCATATGGCCGCGGCAAAGCAGATCCATAGCCTGAAGATGCGCGAAGCTCGGGGCTCTCAGCTTGCACCGGTAAGGTTTGTTAGTCCCGTCAGATACCAGGTAGACGCCGAACTCTCCTTTCGGAGCTTCCACAGCAGCATACACTTCTCCGGTCGGGACCCGAAATCCCTCGGTGTAGAGCTTGAAATGGTGTATCAGCGCCTCCATCGACCGCTTCATGGCCGCACGTTTCGGCGGCACGATCTTACCGTCCGCGTTGGAAACCGGACCCGGCCCTTCTTTAGCCAGCAGATCCACGCACTGGCGCATTATCCTCGCTGACTGACGCATCTCCTCCATGCGCACGAGGTATCGATCGTAGCAGTCGCCGTTCTTACCAATCGGAATATCGAAATCCATTTCGGAATAGCACTCGTAGGGCTGGGCCTTGCGCAGGTCCCAAGCAGCACCGGAGCCACGCACCATTACCCCGGAGAACCCCCAACCCCAAGCATCCGATTCCGAAATCTGCCCGATATCCACGTTGCGGAGCTTGAAGATCCGATTGTCCGTCAGCAGCCTGTCTAGGTCATCCACTGATTTCAGAAACGGATCGATCCACTTGCCGATATCCGAGATAAGCTCGTCGGGCAGATCCTGGTGTACGCCGCCTGGTCGGAAAAAAGCTGCATGCATCCGTGAGCCGCTTGCGCGCTCATAGAAGACCATCAGCTTCTCGCGCTCGATGAAGCCCCAGAGCGGCGGCGTAAGCGCCCCGACATCCATGGCTTGGGTGGTGACGTTGAGCAGATGCGAAAGGATGCGCGAAATTTCGCTATACAGGACCCGGATCAGTTGCCCACGCCTCGGCACCGTCAAACCCGTGAGCTTCTCGATCGCCAGACACCAGGCATGTTCCTGGTTCATCGGCGCCACGTAGTCGAGCCGGTCGAAATACGGCAGGGCCTGCAGGTAGGTCTTCGTCTCAATCAGCTTTTCGGTGCCACGATGAAGCAGTCCGATATGCGGATCAACCCGGTCGACTACTTCGCCGTCGAGCTCCAGCACTAGCCGCAGCACACCGTGAGCGGCCGGGTGCTGAGGGCCGAAATTGATATTGAAGCTTCGGACGGAATTCTCTGCCAAGCGGCCGTTCCTCAGCGCGGGAACGCACCCAACTGGGAGGCGAACCGGATGTTCCACCCACGCATTGCGTCACCAAGCAAATTCCGACTGCATTGCATTGTGCACGCGTTCCTCCTGCAATTGGTTGTGTGCCGGCTATAGACGCGGGGGCGAGCGGGAACAAATAGGCTGTCACTTGGTTCCGGCTGCACGCAAACAAGGACTGCCCATGGACAGAGCGTCCCACATCAGCGAAGAAGCCGGCACGTCGCGTGCCGCTCCCGACCTTAGTCGGCTGCTGTTCGAACCAAACCTACGAGTCCATGGCCTGATAGACCAGACCGTCGTTTCGAATGTTCTCCATGACCTGAAAGCGGTTCGTGACGGCGGGAATGATCTGTACGTTGAAATTGATACGCCTGACGGCGACGCAGATGGCGCCCGACGAATTGCCCTAGAGATCAAGCTGTTCCTGAAACACTCTGGCCGCAACGGCTTCGTCCTTGGCAAGAACACGGTCTATTCTGCCGGGATCACCGTCCTCGCAGCTTTCCCGAAGAGTTCCCGGTTTTTATGTCCGCGGGCAGTCTTGCTGGTCCACGAACGTCGGCTCGAAAAGGAACTGGTCCTGAATGGGCCAATCCGCAGTTGCCTCCAGATCGTCCGGGAACAACTTGCCTTGCTGCAGACTGCTGAGCGGCTCGAAAACGAAGGCTTTGAGGATCTTGTGGAGGGTTCGAAGATATCTCTGGAGCAGCTTCGTGATCACGCCTTAAACAACTGCTACCTGATGGCCGAAAGAGCATTGGAGTTGGGTCTTGTTGCGGACATCGCCCGATAGAATTAGGCCTCTGAACGGACTTGTCCGGCTTTGCCTTTGCCGGCCGAATAAAAACGGACGACGGCCATGACTGATAACGCAGACTTGGTAGCGCGAAGCGGCGGATGCCTTTGCGGTGCCGTGAGTGACGTTGTCACCGGCGAGCCCTTGTACGTCGGTTTGTGCCATTGCCAGGGACTGCAAGCGAACCAGCGGCACCGCGTACAGCGTGTTTGCTTCGCCTAGCTCAAGCCGATCGCGATACGCCCGCAACTTAGACGCGGCGAATAGGTTCTCAAGCCTTCTCTAATGGAACCTACCGACGGATAGTGGGTTCGGTCTCGCGGCGCGCGTTGCCAGGCGAGGCGCCGTTTGGGGATCTGTGCTGCATTCCCCGGAGCCCGTTCGGCCTCCCAGGCGAGCGGGCTCTTGCCGTCCGGGGTTGGCAAGGAGAACCAGCAAACGGGACGGCTGAATCCTGCTATGATCCGCCTGCAATCCCGCCGCGAAACCCCGTTGGAAATGGCGCAGCGCCACGTTCGGTAGCGCACGGAACGCGTAGCGCGCCAGCGGGCGTTGATCGCCAGAATGGAAGTGCGTGGCCAACCCATAGGTGAAGCCGAACACCTGTTGCGGGAGTTTGAGGCGGCCCAACGCCAACACACCGAACACCTGAGGCGTCTCCGCGATAGCTAGCCGCCGTATGGAACCTTTCGCCCGGATCCGGATTCACGGCCAGAGGGACCCTCCATGGCCGAGAGCAAGAAAGAGCGCGACGAACGCATTCAGGCGGTGAAGGGATTTTCGAGTGCGGTTTCTCATGCGCGAAACCGGTATCACCGAGGCCCAGGCGCGCGAGCTCATCGACCTGATCGGCAACGACGCGAACTCTCGACTTCGAGAGGCGCGTCTTCTGGCGAGAAAGATAGACGCGCGACAACGCTAAGGCTCAAACCCATGTGCAACGACTACGAGCAGCATATCGCTTGGGCCGAATACTGCCGCATCATGGAGTCGCTCGCCTTGCAGATCTCCAGCCATCAGAGTGAACTTGAGCTGCCGCAAGCTGACATCCGCATCAACGACCCGGCTCCGGTAATGCGCGCTGCCGGCGATGCAATCGAGCTAGCCTCGATGACATTCGGCTTCCCGCCCTCCGGTCCAAAGGGCGGGCCGGTGTTCAATTTTCGGTCGGAGGGGCGACAGTTCGCAAACAGCAGGCGCTGTCTTGTGCCGGTATCGGCCTTCTTCGAGTTCACCGGAACGAAGTACCCGAAGGCGAAGCACCGGTTCACGTCGACGGCGCCCCGTTCATGGCGATCGCGGGGCTCTGGCGCGAAGCGGCCGGCAACAAGCCGCCCACCTTCACCATGCTGACGACGGATCCCAGTCCCGACATTGCGCCCGTCAGGTCGTGGTCCTTGAGCCGGAGAACTGGTCCGCCTGGCTCAACCTGACGGAATCGGAGGGCGATCTGTTGCGACCGCTTCCAGCCGGGTCTTTGTCAGTTGAGACGGTTCGAGACTGAAGAGGCTGAACAGCCCGGCTGGTCATGCATCATGGCATGACTCCCCCAAGCACGAACATTTCCAGCATGCGGCATCGTCGGCCAGTGTCATCAATCCAACAACGTCGAGGTTGCGAGCTGGTCCTTCCCAGCTCGGGCTCACTTGAGCGAATTTGTAGACTGTCCAGTCGGCTTGGTTGTCACGCGGATCCACAGCACATTCCTGGCACCAATCATGAACCGCCCGACCCGTGACCGCAATAGCTGCTTTCGACGGTGTTTCTGCAACCGCAACTTAGTGGGATGTGACCACGTGACCGGACATTACTTCAACCATGTAGCTCTGCATGCAGCACTCGCTCCAACAGGACTTTCCAACTTGGCGCGGCCGGCCTTCTTCCGAACTGGCGGAATCCGGCGGCCGATGCATACTGTCGCGGAACTTGAAAACTTCGGCCGCCATCATTTTTGGCGGGCCCGCGTCATGTGCCTGCGTCCATAGGTTACGGGGGGAGTGCCTCAATTACGCTCCCCGTCCTACAGTGAACCGTCACTCTCGATACGGCACGTGGGTGCCCGGATCGTGATTGTACTGAGGCTCGCCGCCAGTGACTACCGGTTGGCAAAGCCCTCAGGGCGTTATGCTGGTGCCGGCGATGATCTCAGATCTCACTTCGGGGAGGTGCAGGACGAAGGGGCAAAACGGGTTCTAGCTCAATTAGGCACCTAACGTCTTTCGAGGAACAAATCGCATCAGCAGAGGTTCGGCTCGACCAACTACGGAGAAGAGCAATGTCTGAGTCGCGCGAATGGCTGATCCAATGGCTGAGGGATGCCCACGCCATGGAAGAACAAGCCGAAACGATGCTATCCGGCCAATTGAACCGGATCGAGAGCTACCCCGAACTCAGCGATAGAATCCGCATCCACCTGGAAGAGACAAGGGAACAGGCCAAGCGGTTGAAGACCTGCCTGGACGGCCTTGACGAGGGCTCTTCCATGCTGAAGGACGCAGGCGGCAAGCTGACCGCGACGGCGCAGTCGCTCAGCGGCGTATTTGCTGGCGACGAGGTCATGAAGGGGTCCCTGGCCAGCTACACCTTCGAGCACATGGAAATCGCATCTTACACCATCCTCATCGCCGCCGCGAATGCAGAGGGCGAAGCCGAGATCGCCCGCGTCTGTGAGCAGAATCTGCGGGAAGAGGAAGCGATGGCTGAGTGGTTGAAGAGCAACCTGTCACAAGTTACGGAAAAATTCCTAACGCGGGCAGAAGCCGATCGCGACAGTGCGAAACGCTGAGTGGACGGCGGTCAGGGACGCGAAAGCTGTTCGACCGCCAGCATCGAGCACAATCGGCATCCGACCGGGAGCTCGAGAAGGAACCTAAGCTGCTATGAGCACGCGTGGGAAAAATTTCCTCGATAAATGGATGGCGGAGCATGTGCCAAATGCGACGACCGACGATCCGCTCGCAATCATCTATCTGTCCGACGCGGCCATGGAAGCTGCAGGGCGCGAAGGCATCTCGCCCGAGGAGATTGAGGATGTCGGTAGCCTGTTGAGGGTGATCCTTACAGCCATGCAACACCGGAGGGGCGGTTTGGCCGACTGAGACCAAGAGGTGCCCGAGAACTGCGATCGGCATCAGAGATCTGCCGGCGCTCCGATCGGTTCGGCCCTGACGCTCCCGCACGGAGTAGGATCTGCAGCTGAAGATGAAATGCACGATGTGCGGCGGCAAGCCGATCACGCTGACCTATTCGCCCGACACCAGCCCGAAAGACCCTCCCCGCAAAGGACGTAGCCGGCCACCAAAAATGGAACCGCCGGACTTCTCCTGACCCTCAAATTTGAATGCGGGCTGGTCTGGCGCAGATCACGATAGGGTATGCCGCATTATCGGTTCGAAGTCGTTTGGAATGGGGAGAGCCTTGGAGACGCCTGGGTGGACCTGGCCACCATCAGCGATGCGCGGAAGGAAGCGCTAAGGGCGCTACACGACATTGCGGGCGAGGAAACGGTGGTCGCCGAGCAGGACCGCAGGCTAGTCGTGTCGGTACAGGACGAAGCTGGCTTGAGTGTCTATTCCGCAACTCTGACGCTGTCGCAGTCGCACTGATGTCTCTCAGAGCAGCAAGTGACGTTTCGCAGCGGTCAATCCAATCTAATCGACTCGTGCCCGACTTTTTCGGGGTGTATTGTCTTGCGGGTGTGGCGTCTCGGGGTAGAGGGTGAACGAATGTGTGAGAGCCTTCATAGTGCTGTCCCGCTCAGGAACGTGCATGCTGGCGTACGGCATAATTGAGCCTGCCGAAATCAACATTCTAGCGAAGGCAGTGAGCGACTACTGCTCAAGTCACAAGATCGAAAGCGTTGATGAGCGCGAGAACGTCGCGCTCAAGGTGATGAGCCTTTTCGGACGCGGGATAACCGATGCTGACCAGCTGTTGGAAGAACTTGAGAAGAACCTAAAGCGAGCCCGCAATGCGACGCCGGGAGAGCCTACTGGAAAAGGCAGAGCGCCACGTCCGCGAGGGCGAGGCGATAATCGCTCGCCAGCGTGAACTCATCGACAAGCTGGTCGAGACGGTCACCCGATAGACGAGGCGCAAGAATTCTTGCGCAAGTTCATGCGGGTGCAGGCCGAGCACGTCGCCCACTGGGAGCGCTTGCTGGAAGAGACCTGGACGCGCTCTTCGAGCCCGCCGCGGGCCTACGAATGAACGTGGCAGGCTTCGGCCCGTCGCCACTCGGAGAGAGGGCTAAGGTCTTTTGGTATTTCGTGGGAACAGAACCGACATCGTGTATGTTAACCATTATCGTCGGCAACTACCAAAGGACGCCGGCGGCTGAGAGACAGCGACCTAGCGCTCCCGTCTGCATCAAGACCGGAGCGAGTCATGTCCGACCATTCCGTCAAGTATTTTTCACGCGCGCGCCTATCCGCGGATGACGTTAGGCTGATTGCTGAAGCGAGGAAGGCGATTGACCGCTCCCAGCAGAGATTGCGGGACACCAGGCCATTGACCGACCCCCACCGGCTAAGCCCGCATCTGACCCGGAACTTTGTGTCCATCGCCGAGACGGGGCACGAATGGCGCGTCATTGTCGAGGAGGCCGGTATAGGCACCGTCATTCGTTCCTTCAGGCATCGCCTGCCGGCCTTCAACTTTGCCCAATGTCAGGTGATGCGGCTTGGTCTCGACAAGATCAGCTCGGTCCACGGTGTCAGCGATGCGTCTTGCATTGCTGTTGGTCCCGAGGGGAACGTAAGACCTGTCCCCCGCCGTTCCAGCTCATGACGCTCGCTGATGACATTGAGATGGTGCGAGGGCACGTCAGGCTCGGCAGACGGCACCTTGCCCTGCAGCGGGAACGGATAGCCAAACTACAACGCCTCGAACTGCCAGCTGCCAAGGCGATTGAATTCCTCGAACTCGTTGAAAGCATGCAGGAGCTTCACGAACTGCACTTGTCGCGCTTGCTGGAAAAGGCAGCGGGGCACGATGCAGCCTAGATATCGGGGGCCCGGCCTGCGAGGGTATCGAGGGGACCATGGGCGCACAGGCCGAGCCTTTGCCCCGTTGGCAGAGGGGCAGGTCTGGATTGTACGCCACCGTTCGGCGACTGACATCAGAACCTTAGGCGTAACTAATAAAAGCCCGCCGCAGCTAATGAGCGTAAGCGACGGGCCTTAGGTTGCCACTGAGACGGCTACATTCCCGAAGGAACCGACCGACTTCTTGTTAATCACTGACCCGTGAATTCGTTCCACAATGGGACGCCTGGAGCCCTGACGGACCTGTGCGGGGTCTTTTGATGCCGAATAACTTGGCGCGAAGCCGGTAGATCAACGGCCGCACATGGGGCCCGATGAAAATGATCGACCTCGCGCTCTCCCGGCCCGATTTCGGCAATCGGCGGGCACAGACCTGGCATCCTCGTCACGGCCGTAGCTTTCTGGCCTGGCGCCCCAGGGCTTTGCGGTTGTTGCCGTGCTGTCGGATCAGTTCCCTGACTGCTCCCGGCGAAATCCGGTGTCGCTTTGCGAAGTATTCAACCTCGTAATCTTGATCCGCTGAGACTCGGTTGCCGTCACTGCCGCCGTATTTGGTCTTGTCGTCTTCCATTGGGGCATTCCTCCTGCCCGAAACACACCGGATCACAAACAAGATGTTCCGGCTGCGGAACACTTTGCGTTCGACCAAGTTGGGTTGCGGCGGCGCGCATCCTCCCAACCCCTATGCAAAGCCGCCGGGCGGAATCTCCGCTCTCCGCAGGCCCGCTCCTGCTCCCATCCGGGGGCGGGCCGTTCTGGCCGCTCCCTTAGAGCGCTAACGCTTTCGGCTGTTCCGCATACCAACCGCAACACTCGCATTGATTCAATATGCACAAGCTGCGCCAAGCGGCCCTGCAGGATTTTCGGTGAAGAACAGGAGGTCACCGCCATAACCCGCTAGTCTCGGGTCGGCGATCGATCTGCGAAGGGGCGCACACACAGCTTTGAGGGAAGATGGACTGGCTTCGGCCGGCGGGCTTTTTTCGTGAGCAGCTGTCTAGTTTCGGTTCAGCCATTGGGTCGTCATCCGTTCAAAAACCCCGTCCCGTAAAAGCAGAAGATGAACGAGCGCAGCACCAATGTGCACTAGCGTTGCTCCGCAAAACGCCCAAAAGAGCGCACTGTGCAGAGCCAGCAGCCGGGCAGTTCCAAGCCACGGAATTTTCGGAGCGAACGGGATCGGCCAATACCCGAAAAGCTTGGGTGTCGACATGAACGGCATGGGCTGATGGCCGAGCCAGCCTGTGGCGATCAACGCGATCAGAATGGCATACAATGCGAGGTGGACAGCCACCGCGGCCGGGCGCTGAGGTTGGGGTGCCTGCGTCACCAACCTAAAAGCCATCCTGCAAAGGCATAGGGCAAAAAGTGCGAGGCCAAGGGACATGTGGGTTGGCATCCATCGCATCGCAACGGCGCCGCGCTCATTCATCGGCCCTAGGGTGATGACGATTTCCCAAACCAATAGCCCGACCGTCAACCAATGCAAAAGCCGCAGGGGCCAAGCCCAAGCAGCTGCCCGGGGATCCTCATTGTTGCTGCTTGTGCTTCGCAAGCCAGTCCTTCAGTTCGGCAATTTCCTTGGTCTGAGCGTCAATGACCTTTCGGGCCATCTTTTTCGTCCAGGCGTTCTTCCCGTGCGCCAGTTCGGCCTTGGCCATGTCGATCGCGCCTTGATGATGAGGGATCATTCCACAGACGAAAGCGATATCAATGTCCTTCGCCATCATGCCGGTCATCATATCGCTCTGCATCGCGCCCATACCGGCCATCATGTCCTTGTGAGCCGCGTCCATTTCCTCGAACTGCATCCCGCCACCTTGGTGGCTCATGTCCATAGCCGCCCCTGTTTTTTTACAAGCTTCAGGCAGCCCGTCCTCCTGCGCCATCGCGGCAATTGTAAGACTGCCGAGTGCAAGGGTGGCTAGGGCAAGACGTTTGAAAGCCATTGGCGTTCTCCTACAAGCTGATGCGCGCGCAGTTTGGACAATGGAAGGTAGGTCGTCCAAACGTATCGTCAACGCGCATATCCTGCGTCGCCAGGCTAGTTCGGCCTGGTTTCCGGGGCGACCAGCGGCCGACGCATGCTCCAGCTTGCCTCCATGACATTCGGCTTTCCCCCTGTCCGGTACAAAAGGCGGCCGGTGTTCAATCTCCGGTCTGAGGGGCGACACTTCGCAAACAGCAGGCGCTGTCTTGTGCCGGCATCGGCCTTCTTCGAGCTCACCGGAACGAAGTACCCG